>JBKOZA010000236.1:0-3655 GCA_046725675.1 Candidatus Methylomirabilota bacterium | reverse complement strand
GCCGTCTCGGCCACGGCGGTCCTCCTCGGCAACTGGCTCAAGCTGCGTGAGCTGACCCGGGAAGCCGTGACGTTCCACGAACAGATCGAGCAGCAGCGCGCGACCATCGACACCTTCAACCGGCGCGTCACCGAGATCCGTCGGGATATGGCCGGATGGCGCGAGCTGCACGCGCGGATCTGGGAGCCTCTCGGTCCGGAGCTGACACCCGGCGGGCGTGACCGCGGCATCGGCGGCGGCACGCTCACGGTCGACAAGGTGCCCGAGCGGCTGTCGCCTGCCGAAGAGTTGAACCGTCTTGGCGAGACGGTGAAGGAGCAGACGGACAACCTCAAGGCGCTCGAGCGGCTCACTGCGCGGGCCGGCCGGATGCTGGCGATGCTGCCGACGCGGTGGCCGGTGCGGGGAAGCGTCAACTCCGAGTTCGGCGTGCGCCACTCACCCTGGAACGACGGCCGGGAGTTTCATAGCGGCATGGACATCCGGGCCAACCAGGGGACGCCGGTCTACGCCCCGGCGGCCGGCACCGTCGTGCACGCCGGCCCCGCCCAGGACTACGGGACGGCGATCGTGCTCGATCACGGCCAGGACATCCGCTCGCTCTACGGCCATCTGTCGAAGCTCAACGTGCAGAACGGGCAGCGCGTCGTACGCGGCGCCGTGATCGGCTACAGCGGTAACACCGGCCGGTCCTCGGGGCCGCACCTGCACTATGAGATCGTGGTCAAGGGACAGGCCGTCAACCCCCGCGCCTACCTCTGGGACTAGCCGTCCGGGCGAGGAAGTCCAGGCACATCGCGTTGAAGACGTCGGCGCGCTCCCAGAAATAGCCGTGGGCGGCGGCGTCGACGGTGCGGAGCTCGGCCTTCGGAACCGCCGCCGCGAGCTCGCGGGCGAAGCGCGGAGGCACCAGGATGTCGTCGTCGGCGACGCTGACGAGCGTCGGGCAGGTGAGCGCACCGAGCCGACCGAGCGCGTCGTGGCCGCGGACGGCCTCCCCCTGGCGCAGGAAGCCGGTCAGCGAGAACGGGTACGGATTGGCCAGCCCGGTCTGGATCACGGTCTCGACGAACTCCGGGCGCTGGGCGAACGTGACCGGCGAGAACAGCCAGAGGGCAACGGTGCGCAGCCACTCCTCCACCGTCGACTTCACGCGCACCGTGCGCCACACGTCCATGAGCGCCAGGATGTAGGCGTCGGGCCGCGCATACGTGCAGTGCAGCTGCAGCGAGCGGACCCGTTCCGGATGATTCAGGGCCACTTCCTGCGCGATCATCCCGCCCATTGACACGCCCAGCACGTGGGCCCGCTCGATGCCGAGCGCATCGAGCAGGCCGACGGCGTCCGCGGCCATGAGGCGGGTCGTGTAGGGCGCGTCGGGAACCGAGCTCCGCCCGGCACCCCGGTTGTCGAAGCTGATCACCCGGTAGCTCGCGCTGAACGCCGGCACCTGAAACGCCCACGCCAGGTGGTCTCCCCCGAACCCCATGATCAGCAGCAGCGGATCCCCCTCGCCCGCCTCGACATAGTGCAGCTCGATCCCGTTCACCTGCACCTTCGACATCCGCGACTTCCTTTCTCTCCGTCCGATACCTGCACACGCCGTTGCACATCGGCGCGCTACGATGCTGCTCGCACACGGGCTGGAACGGGGTTCGCATCGTTCGTGATGCGTCACCACGACGCGGGGCAGGGGCGCGCTGCGTCGATGGTCAATCCGGGCTTGTGGTCGCGGGACTTCACGCCGCCGCCCCGCTCCCGGGCCGGGTGGATGAGCTACGCCGTCGCGACGCCGGTACGGACCTGGCAGGCCACCCAGTGCCCCGGCGAGATCTCCTTGAGCACCTGCTCGTTTTGCGAGCAGGACGGCACCCGTAGCCCGCACCGCGTGTGGAAGCGGCAGCCGGAGGGCGGGTTGATCGGGCTTGGAACATCGCCCTCCAGGATGATGCGCTTGCGCTTGAGAGTCGGATCGGGGATGGGCACCGCCGACAGCAGCGCTTCCGTGTAGGGGTGCTTGGGGTTGGTATACAGCTCCTTGGCCGGGGCGATCTCCACGATCTTGCCCAGGTACATGACGGCCACCCGCGTGGAGATGTGCTCGACGACCGACAGGTCGTGGGCGATGAACAGGTAGGTGAGGCCGAACTGCGTCTGCAGCTCTTCGAGAAGGTTGATGATCTGGGCCTGGATCGAGACGTCCAGCGCGGAGACGGGCTCGTCGGCGACGATGAGCTTGGGGTTGACCGCCAGCGCCCGCGCGATGCCGATGCGCTGCCGCTGGCCGCCGGAGAACTCGTGCGGGTAGCGGCGCAGGTGGTCGGCGTTCAGGCCGCAGACCTCCAGCAGCTGGACCACGCGCTCCTCGCGCTGGCGGCGTGTCTTGGCCAGCTTGTGGATCACCAGCGCCTCGCCGATGATCGACCCGACGGTCATCCGCGGATTCAGCGACGCGTACGGGTCCTGGAAGATGATCTGCATCTCCTTGCGGAGACTCCGTAGCGTGCGCTTGTCGAGCGTCGTCACGTTCTTGCCCTGGAAGGAGACCTCGCCCGACGTCGGCTCGATGAGCCGGAGGATCGTGCGGCCGGTCGTCGACTTGCCGCAGCCCGACTCGCCCACCAGCCCCAGCGTCTCGCCTGGCAAGATGTCGAACGAAACGTCGTCGACGGCGTGCACGCGGGCGACCTCCCGGGAGAGGAGACCCCCGCGGATCGGGAAGTACTTCTTGAGGTTGCGGACGCGCAGGAGCGGCTCGGCCATGGGCGGCCTCCTCTAGTACAGGAAGCAGGCCACCTTGTGGCCCGGTCGGACTTCTTTCAACGGCGGCGTGTTTTCGAAGTGCATGGGCTTGGCCAGCGAGCAGCGGGGCGCGAAGCGGCAGCCCGGCTTGTCGGGGCCGCGCAGGGTGGGGACGGTGCCGCCGATGGGCTCGAGCTTCTGGCGCTTGGTGGCGGCGAGGTCGATGCGAGGGATGGAACGCAGCAGCCCCTGCGTGTAGGGATGCAGCGGCTCCTTGAACAGCTCGCCCACCGGCGCCTCCTCGACGATCTGAGCCCCGTACATGACGGCGACGCGCTGGGCCGTCTCGGCGATGACCCCCATGTCGTGAGTGATGAGCATGATGGCCATGTTCAGCTTGGCCTTCAGCTCGTTGAGCAGCTCGAGGATCTGGGCCTGGATCGTCACGTCGAGCGCGGTGGTGGGCTCGTCGGCGATCAGGAGGTTCGGATTGCAGGACAACGCCATGGCGATCATGATCCGCTGCCGCATGCCGCCCGAGAGCTGGTGCGGATACTCCTTCACGCGCCGCTCGGCGTTGGGGATGTGGACCAGCTTCAGCATCTCGACCGTCTTGTCCATGGCGTCGCGCCGGCCCAACCCCTCGTGCAGCCGGATCGCCTCGGCGATCTGCTCACCACACGTGAACACGGGGTTGAGCGAGGTCATCGGCTCCTGGAAGATCATCGAGATCTCCTTGCCGCGGATCTTGCGCATCTGGGCGTTGGAGAGTTCCAGGAGATTGCGGCCGTTGTACACGATCTGGCCCTGCACGATGCGGCCGGGCGGCTGGGGGATGAGCCGCATGACGCTGAGCGCCGTCACGCTCTTGCCACAGCCGGACTCGCCCACCACACCGAGCGTCTCGCCCTTG
>JBKOZA010000235.1:0-1668 GCA_046725675.1 Candidatus Methylomirabilota bacterium | reverse complement strand
CCCGACGCGCGGCCGCGTCCGGACCTCGCGACCGACGGCGACGCGCGGCCGGCCTTCCGTCTGCTCCTGGCGCACAATCCGAAGATCGCGCCGCTGGCCGAGCAAGCCGGCTTCGACCTGCAACTGTCGGGACACACGCACGCCGGCCAGTTCTTCCCGTGGACGTTCGTGATTCATTGGGTCCACGGACCGCACGCGGCCGGGCTCTCGCGCCGCGGCCGCTTGTGGGTCTACGTCAGCGCCGGCACGGGGACGTGGGGTCCCCCCGTGCGCCTCGGCACGAGGCCGGAGCTCACGCTCCTGCGCCTCGTGGCCGCCAACGGACCGCGCCGCCGCTAGCAGGCGGCGGCCTGCCGGAGGTTGGGCGGTCGCCGTGGCGGGCATCTTTCGTCCATGGCTCGGAGGAGCCTGGCCGCTCTCCTGGCGCGATGTGAGTTGGAAAGCTACCCGATCACGTCCACCGCTGACCCGTCAGTGGGCGCAATCCTGGAACGAATCGCGCGCCTGGGCGTTGGCACAGGTGAGACATGTGAATGCTTCGCGGAGGTGACACCTTGCTAAAGCGCGTGGCCACGATGCTGTGGGCAGTGATCCTGATGAGCGGGTGGGCTGCCGGGACGGGCTCGCCCTCGGCAGCCGGAGCGCCTAAGGCCTATGTGGGGCTCTTCAAGGATGATGCGGTGGCTGTCCTCGACACCGCCCAGAAGAAGATCCTCGGCACTATCGCGGTCCCCAAGGGGCCGCACGGGCTCGTGGTGACGCCAGACGGCCGCAAGGTCTACGTCAGCAGTGACGGCGCCTCGACGGTGAGTGTCATAGACACCGCCGTAGACCGCGTGATCGCCAGCATCGACGTGGGCGCGAATCCCCATGGCCTCGCGGTCTCGGCCGACGGAAGCCGGGTGCTCGTCTCAGGCTGGGGCTCGAACCGCGCGCTGGTCATCGACACGGTGACGGACCGCGTGATCGGCGAGGTGCCTGTCGCCCAGCCCCACAACGGCACGCTGAGCCGGGACGGGCGCACAGGGTGGGTGGCCTCGCAGCAGCAGGGCGCCACGGCGCTCGTCCGCCTGGATCTCACCCTATGGAAGGAAGTGGCGCGGCTCCCGCTGGACAAGACGCCCCGCGGACTCGAGCTGAGCCCAGACGGCCGACGGGTCTTCTTCACCCTCGCCGGCATCAACGCGATCCAGGTACTGGACACCGCCACCAACCGGATCGCCGCACAGATCCCGGTGGGCGCCTCGCCGCACTACGCACCCTTCACACCCGACGGCCGGTGGGCGCTGGCAGTGGTCCAGGGCCCCGGTGAGCTCGCGATTCTTGACACGGCGAACAACACTCTGGCGGGCACCGTCGCCGTAGGCAAAGCGCCGCACTGGAGCATGTCGAGTGCTGATGGACGCACGGCCTACGTGACCGACGAAGGCTCCGACGACGTGTCCGTCGTGGACTTGACGAGCCGCACGGTGACGGCCACCATCCCCGTCGGCAACGCTCCGCGCAAGATCGCGGTGCAGGCGGGGCTGGGCGCCGCAGCCGCGGCCCCCACGCAGACTCGGGCCGCCGCGTCGCCGTCCGGAAAGGGCAAGGCCGTCACGCTGGGCGGCGTGGCCTACGCCGACCATGGCACCAAGGACGTCCGGAAGCTGTCGAGGCTAGAGCTGG
>JBKOZA010000234.1:0-1245 GCA_046725675.1 Candidatus Methylomirabilota bacterium | reverse complement strand
GCCGGTCGCCGGCGCGAACTTCGTCCGGTCGAGCGTGGGCATGGCCTGGCGCGAGAGGACGAGCGCGACCGGCTCGTGCTTGAGCTGCATGACGAGCTTCCACGCCTCGACGACCTCGTTGGCGTCACCGGGCCGCAGGGTGATCAGCCCCGGGATCGCGCGCAGCGCGGCCAGGTGCTCGATCGGCTGGTGGGTGGGGCCATCCTCGCCCACGCCGATCGAGTCGTGGGTGAAGATGTAGATGACCGGGATCTCCATGATCGCGCTCAGCCGGATGGGCGCCCGCATGTAGTCGCTGAAGATCATGAAGCCGGACCCGTAGGCGCGGACCTTCGAGAGCGCCAGGCCGTTGAGGACCGCGCCCATCGCGTGCTCGCGAATGCCGAAGTGGAAGTTGCGGCCCCCGCGGTCGCGGGCCGTGAAGTCGCCGGCGCCCTCGAACGTGAGCCGCGTCTTGGTGGACGGCGCCAGGTCGGCGGAGCCGCCGAGCAGCCACGGCACGTTCTGGGCCAGCGTGTTGAGCACCTTGCCGGAGGCGTCGCGGCCGGCCGCGCCCTTGGGATCGGCGGGAAACGGCGTGAGGTTGCGGTCCCAGCCGGCCGGCAGCTCGCGGCGCTGCATGCGGAGCAGGCCATCGGCGAGGTCGGGATGCTTGCCGCGGTACTGCTCGTAGAGCGCAATCCACGCCGCCCGCAGCGCCTGGCCGCGCACGCCCAGGCCGGCGGCGAAGTGCTCGCGCACGCCGTCGGGAACGAGGAACTTCGCGTCCTCGGGCCAGCCGTAGTTGCGCTTGGTGAGCTTGATCTCCTCCTCGCCGAGCGGCTCGCCGTGAGCGGCGTGGGTGTCCTGCTTGTTGGGCGAGCCCCAGG
Source organism: Candidatus Methylomirabilota bacterium (assembly GCA_046725675.1). Taxonomy (GTDB): domain Bacteria; phylum Methylomirabilota; class Methylomirabilia; order Rokubacteriales; family CSP1-6; genus AR5. The sequence goes on along the minus strand of JBKOZA010000234.1, from coordinate 376 downwards.
CGATGTGGCTGTCGACGATGATCAGGGTAGGACGGTCTCGCTCGTTCTTGAACGTCCGGAACGCCCGCTCGAGCATCTCGAGGTCGTTGGCGTCGCCGACGCGCGTGACGTTCCACCCATAGGCGATGAAGCGGGTGGCGACGTCCTCGCTGAAGGCCCACTCGGTGTGGCCCTCGATCGTGATCTTGTTGTTGTCGTAGATCCAGCACAGGTTGGACAGCTTGAGGTGGCCGGCCAGCGAGGCGGCCTCACCGGAGATGCCCTCCATCATGCAGCCGTCGCCGGCCAGCGCGTAGACGTCGTAGTCGAACATGTCGAAGCCGGGCCGGTTGAAGTGCGTGGCCTGCCAGCGGCTGGCGATCGCCATCCCGACGCT
>JBKOZA010000233.1:0-3486 GCA_046725675.1 Candidatus Methylomirabilota bacterium | reverse complement strand
CGCACGCGCAAGACCGTGGTCTTCGTCACCCACAGCCTGCACGAGGCGCTCGCCCTGTCCACGCGCGTCGTGGTGATGACGGCGCGGCCGGGTCGGATCAAGAGCGTGCTCGAGCTGCCGATGGCCTATCCGCGCTCGATGGAATCGCCCGAGCTGGTCGCCCTTCGCGCGAAGCTCTGGAGCGAGATCCGCGACGAGTCGCTCCGCGCCATGGGCGAGGTCTGACGTGCCCGTTCTGCTCCTGCGCGCCGTCGTGCTCGTCGGGCTGGTCGGCGCGTGGGAGATCGGGGCGCGGGCGGCGAATCCGTTGCTGTACGTGCCGCCGTCCGTGGTGCTGCCGGCGCTGGGGCGGCTGCTCACGCTGCAGTCGTACCCTGAGCTGCCGGAGAGCTTGCTGCTGACGCTGCGCGAGATCGCGATCGCGTATGGGCTGGCCATCGCGGGGGGCGTCGCGGTCGGTGCCGCGCTAGGCCTGAATCGGCTCGTCGGGCGGGCGTTCGGCCCCATCGTGGCCGCGCTGTACGCCGTGCCGGCGGTCGTGTGGTACCCGTCGCTGATGCTGTTCTTCGGGCTGGACGCGGCCTCGAAGATCGCGTTCGGGTTCCTCCTCGGGTTCTTCCCGATCACGCTGGCGGTGCTGGCCGGTATCCGGCAGGTCAACCCTCACCTGGTCGCGGTCGCCCGTGCGTTCGGTGCCGGGCCGTCCGTGGTCTTCGTGAAGGTCATGGTCCCGGCGATGCTCTTCACGCTGGTCGGCGGGCTGCGCACGGGCCTGGCGCTGTCGGTCATCGGTGTCATCGTCGGCGAGATCCTCGGCTCCAAGGCGGGGATGGGCGCCCTCATCAATCACGCCTACGGCCTGTTCCGCACGGCCGACTACGTGGCCCTCGTCTGCGTCACCCTCGTTCTCATCGTCGGCACCGACGGGGTGGCCAGCCTGGTCGAGCGCCGCGCCCAGCGGTGGACGGAGTAGGGGGCGCCGGGCGCCGATGACGACGGCAACACGCGCACGGCTCCTGCAGGGCATCAGCCTCCTGCTGCTGGTGGCGGCCTGGGAGGGGATCGCCCGGGCCGGGTGGATTGATCCGCTGTTCGTGCCGGCGCCGAGCGCGGTGGCCGGCGCCTTCGGTCGCATCGGCCGCAGTGCCCTGACCGGCCTGGTCGACACCCTGGTCAAGACGGCCATCGCCTACGTCCTGTCCGTCCTGGTGGGCGTCGCGCTGGGGATCGCGCTGGGGTCGGTGCGCGCCCTGCGGCAGGTGCTGAACCCGTTCGTGGTCGCGCTGTACGGGATGCCGAAGATCCTCGTCTTGCCGTGGATCATGCTGCTGCTCGGGTTCGGAACCGCGCCGGCGATCGTCTACGGCACGATTCACGGCCTCTTCCCCATCCTGGTGCTGGTGGCCGGTGGCGTGCGGGACGTTGACCGCACGCTCATCGGCGTGGCCCGGGCGTTCGGCGCCACCCCGTGGCAGCTCTACTGGAAGGTCGTGCTGCCGGCCATCGTGCCGACCGTGCTGGCCGGCATGCGGCTCGGCATCGTCTTCTGCCTGCTCGGCGTGCTCATCGTCGAGATGTTCGCCGGCGTGCGGGGGATGGGCCACGTGCTCAACTCGTTCGCGAACGGCTTCCAGGCCCCCGAGTTGTTCGCCGCCACCGCCCTCGTGTCGGTCGCGTCCATCGCGATCGTCCTCGGTCTCGACGCGCTCAACGAGCGTCTGTCTCACTGGCGTCACTGAGCCTCGGGTCGCTCGCCCGGCCCGGCGCGGCTAGTTCCTGGCCGGAGGTTCGTTCCGCCCCGCCTGGACATTGACCACCGCCGCGCTGGGGGCCGGCCCGCATCCCCGCGATATTGTGCGATCCAAACCCGCCGAGGGTCTGGAACGTCGCTTGCTCAATCCTCTATCGCGATGCTCACCTGGACCGAGCTGGCCGGATATCTATCCGTCGTGGTCACCGTGTGGAGCGGTGGCATGACGGTCTGCTACATGTGGTTGTGGCGGGAGTAGGGCGAGGCGCAGGGGCCTCGGTGTCGTCACGCCCGGAGACTGAGATGGCAACGGTACCCTTGAACAAGACGGCCACGACGCGGTCGACGATGCCGCCGGTGTCGACCGTGCACCGGGCGCCCGACGGCTCCCTGCACCATACCCGCTGCGCCCGCCGCATGGAGTTCATGGGGGGCCGGGCCGGCGTGGAGCTGGACTTCTACTGCTACACCTGCTGCGAGCACATCACGCTCAACCCCTACGTCGTGATGCGCTTGCCCCAGCCGTCCGCCGACGGGCTCACGGCGCCTCGGGAGAGCTGAGGCGCGAGCGCGTCACCCGGGCCTGGACGTCGCGGACGACGTCCCGCTCGAGCTCGATCTCGACCTCGTGGCGCTCCACGTCCCAGTGCGCGACGGTGGCCAGCCAGCCGAGGGCACGCCGCCGCCGGGGCACGACCCGCCGACCCCGATAGACGAGCCGCCGCCGCTCGGGCGACGTCAGCCGTGACTGCTCCTCGGCGTCGGGGCCGCATAGGCGCCGCACCTCCTCAACGGTCGTCACCCCGGGGACGATCTGCTGTAACGTGGCCGGGTCGAGCACCGTACCCTGCTGCCGCACCGGCTCACTGGTCCGCCAGAACAGCACCCGGCCCATCCACCGCTTGCTGAGCCGCTCGGCCACGTTGCGGACCAGCACGCCGGCGACGTTGCCGAGGACGAAGAACAGCGTGGGGATCAGCACCGGCGCCCACGACTGCAGCCCCGTGAAGTAGCCGAACTGCACGCTCAGCACCTGGGGCGTGATCCCATCCGAGCGATCGAGGAACAGCGCGACCGTGTCCGTGCTCTCGAGGGTCTCGCTGAGCTGTCGCCGCGCCGACTGGGGCGACATCTCGTCGATCTTCAGGTGGTCCGCCTCGGCGAAGTTGACGATGAGCTGGGCGGAGTCGTCGCCGAGCCGGATGACCCTGTCTCGGTGCTGGAAGTACAGCGGGAACACCGCGCGATGGCGGGTCTCGTTGAAGGACAGCGCCAGCCGGTGCCGCGGCCCCCAGAACGTCCGCTCCACCCACGTGGACGGCTTGTCCTTCACGAGCCCCCGCGTGGTCAGGCGCATCTCGATGAGGTAGACCTTGTTGGCGAAGCGCGGGTTCCACGGGATTCGCACCCACGTGGCGGGGGAGGACAGGCCCAGCGGGCCGACGTCGCGCACGAAGGTGACGAAGGGCGCCCCACCGGCGATCGGCTCGGGGGCATCGCGGACCCCGGTGCGATACAGGTTGCGCGCGGCCAGGGGCAGCCGCCCGCTGTCGATGACGAAGAAGCCGCGCTCGGTGAGGTAGCGCTCCAGCGCGGGCTCGGGCTTGCCGACGGCGGGATCGGGGACGACGGCGCTCGGCCACAGCAGGAAGAGGTCCTGCTCGATGTCGGCGCCGCTCCGGTTCGCCGGCACGTCGACCGAGAAGAGCACGTCGACCGCGATGTTGCCCAGCGCC
>JBKOZA010000232.1:0-5205 GCA_046725675.1 Candidatus Methylomirabilota bacterium | reverse complement strand
CTCAGTCGGGAACGACCGCGGCCAGGACCTCCGACAGCTCCTCGAGCGTGGCGGCGTCCGGCGCGGCGGCGGGGTGACGCACGTAGGCCGAGCGCAGCCAGCCGCGGCGGCGCAGGATCTCCTTGCGGATGGCCAGCGAGGTTCCGGGCACGGAGCCGGGCTGGCTCTCGAACCGGATGAGCGGCAACCAGTGGTAGAAGAGCTCGCGGGCCTGGGCGCGCTGCCCCGCGACGAAGTGCTCGCGGATGGCCCGCAGCGCTTCGGGATACGGAAAGCCCGTCATGGCACCGGTGGCGCCGCGCGAGAGCTCCTCGAAGAAGTACACCCCTCCCAGCCCGCCGAAGACAGGCACGGGCCGAGGCGTCAGCGCGGCCAGCCGCGTGATCTTGGGCGGCGTCGGCGCCTCTTCGAGCTTCACGGCCTCCACCGCCGGCAGCTCGGCGACCAGCCGGGCCAAGAACGGCGCCGGCATCAGCACCCCGGTGGTGATCGGCTCGTCCTGCAGCACGACCGGCAGCCGCGCCGCCTGCGCCACCACCTGGTAGTACTCGGCGACGAGGTCGAGGCTGCGGGCGCCCGCCGGCGGCGCCACCATGACCGCGTCGGCCCCGTGCTCGCGCGCCATGGCGGCGAACCCGGCCGCCAGGTGCGTGCCCGAGGCCGACACGCCGACCGCGACCGGCACGTAGCCCGCGACTGCCTTGACGACGCCCTCGACGACCCGCCGCCGCTCCTCGTCGGTGAGACGATGCGCCTCACCAGCGATCCCGAGGATCGTGAGCCCGTTTACCCCGCTGGCCAGCACCGCCTCGATCAGCCGCGGCAGACCGTCGACGTCGAGGGCGCCGTCGTCGGCGAACGGCGTGGCGAGGATGTGGAAGATGCCCGACCAGTCGATCATCGCGCGCTTATAGTGCCACGATCCGGACTGCCCTGGATCGTCAACCACCGGCGCCGGCGCGCCCGTGTACCGCTACGACCTCTCCCCTACCAGGTAACGCGGGCGCACCTGATCCGCGCAGGCGTCGCACGAGGTCATCGTGCAACAGCACGCTGCGTGAGGGCGGCCGTGCATTCGGCGAGGCGGCGCTCGAGGAAGCGCCGTTCGGGGCTCGAGCACGGACGGGCCAGCGCCGCCCGGTAGTGACGCGCCGCCGTCTGGGGGGAGCCGGCGCGCCACCACAGCGCGCCGAGCGCCGCCGGCAGCAGATGGTAGCGGGCAAGCGCCCGCTGGCCCGACAGCGACTCCAGCGCGCGGATGCCGGCGGCGGGGCCGTCGACCATCGCCAGCGCGATCGCGCGGTTGAGCGCGACGACCGGCGAGGGCTTGAGCGCCAGCAGGTCCTCGTAGAGACGCAGCACGTACGGCCAGTCGGTGGAGGCCTCGTCGGGCGCCACCGCGTGGCAGGCCGCGATCGCCGCCTCGAGGTGGTACTCGGTCACCGTGTCGCCCTCGGCGGCGCGGTCGAGACACCCGAGCCCCTCGGCGAGAGCGAGCGGGTCCCAGCGCGCCCGGTCCTGATCGGCCAGCAGACACAGGTCACCGGCCTCATCGGTGCGTGCCGGCAGACGACTGGCGTGTAGCAGCATGAGCGCCAGGAGCGCGCGCACGGCCGGCCGGTCTGTCGGCGGATGCGCCGCCACGATCCGCGCGAGCCGGATGGCCTCGCCACACAGCTCGGCGCGCACGACGTTGTCGCCGCCGTGGGCCGCGTAGCCCTCGTTGAAGAGCAGGTAGAGGACGTCGAGGACGCTCTCGAGCCTCAGCGGCAGCGCGTCGGCGGACGGGATCTCGAGCCCGATGCGCTCGCGACGGAGCCGCCGCTTGGCCCGGACCAGCCGCTGCGCGATCGCGGCCGGCCGGGCCAGGAACGCGGCGGCGATCTCCTCGACGCTGAAGCCGCCTACCGTCTTGAGGGTGAGGGCGACCCGGGCGGGGCGCGGCAGCGTGGGATGACAGCACATCAGGATCATGGCCAGCTCGGCGTCGTCCACGCCATCGAGCTCCGCTACCTGGACGTCCTCGGGCCACCCGCCCCCGAGGGCCGCCAGCTTGGCGTGCAGCACGCCGTCGCGACGGATGAGGTCGAGCGCCCGGTGGCGGGCCACCTGGAAGAGCCAGCCCTGCGGGTTGTCGGGGATCCCTCGAAACGGCCACGTGGCCAGCGCGCGCAACAACGCCTCCTGGACGGCCTCCTCGGCCAGATCCAGCCGCTCGGCGCCGAGCCGGCGGGCGAGCACCGCTACCATCCGTCCCGCACTGTGCCGGAACAGGTGCTCGACCAGCCCCCCGACGGCCCCGCCGGCCTCGCCGGTCATGACATCGTCAGCGCCGCGGACCCATCTCCTCGATCTGCCGCAGCTCGAGTGACCCCGTGGCCAGGTGCGGCGAGTCGCTGACGAGCTTGACCATCTCGTCGTAGCTGGAGGCCTCGATGATCCAGAACCCGCCCAGGAACTCCTTGGACTCCACGTAGGGACCGTCGGTCACCATCAGCTCGCCGTCGGCGCGCCGCACCACCCGTCCCTCGGGGCTGCGGAGCTTCTCGCCGTGAAGCAGCCGCCCCGCGCGCTGGATCCCCTCGGTCCACGCGCGGTACTTCTCGATCGTCTTCTGCATCTCCTCGGGGCTCCGCCGTGGATCGATGCCGGCGCCCCGAGCCAGGACCAGATACTTGGGCATGACGCGTCCCTCCTCGCCGGGCCCTGATCTCGGGCTCCGGCCGTTCGGTATTCGTCTGTAAGACGAACGACCCCTGCTCGAATCGACCGCCTCCGGTCACGACTGACGAGCGGGGGCCGTCGTCCGCGCCGGCGCTGGCCGCGCCGGCGACCGCACGTGCTCGGCGCGGACCCCGAGCCCGACGAGCCGGGCCGGGATCCGGCGCAGGAGCGGCACTCCCGTGAGGAGACGGAAGGCCAGTGGTGCCGTCAGGGGCGCCTGGGTGCGCAGCACGGGCGCGATCACGCGACGCTGCACCGCCAGCTGTAGCCACTGGGTCACGCGGGTGGGCAGCGCGCGGCGGCGCTGCACGGCGTGGAGATCGTCGAGCGTGACCCGGCTCTCGGCGAGCGGAACGGCCAGCCGGTTGGCGGCGGCGACTGCATCCTGGATCGCCAGGTTGATGCCGACGCCGCCGACCGGCGACATCGCGTGGGCGGCGTCGCCGATGCAGAGCAGGCCGGGACAGTACCAGCGGCGGAGCCGATCGACCTGCACGGTCAGCAGCTTCACGTCGTCCCAGCCATGGATCTCGCCCAGCCGTCCCTCCGCGAAGGGCGCCAGGCGAGCGACGTCGCGGCGAAACGCCTCGACCCCGCGCCCCCGGATCTCCTCCAACGAGCCCTTGGGGATCACGAAGCCGCACTGCCAGTGCTCGCCGCGGTTGAGCATGATGAAGATGCGCCCGGCGTCGAAGCGACCCATCGCCGTGGGCGGGTCGTCGGGGCGGCGCGGCAGGCGGAACCAGAGCACGTCCATCGGCGCGCCGAAGACATCGGCCGCCAGTCCGGCCCGCTCCCGCAGCACGGAGTGTCGCCCGTCGGCGGCCACGACCAGGTCGGCGCGCACGCGCAACGGGCCGTCCGGCGTGGTGGCCGTCAGCCCGACCACGCGGTCGCCTTCCCGGGCCAGGTCGATCGCCTCGGCGCGCATCTGGAGCCGGAAGGTTGGATAGGTGGCGGCGTGACGGGCCAGGAAATCGAGGAAGTCCCACTGCGGCATGAAGGCGATGAAGCCGCAGCGGGTCGGTAGGTGACGGAAGTCCGCGATGACACCCTCGGCGTCGCCGAAGCGGGCCCGCAGCTCGTAGACCTTCTCGTGAGGCAACGAGAGGAACGCCTCGAGCAGCCCGAGCTCGTGCACGAGCTCCAGCGTGGAGGGGTGGATGGTGTCGCCGCGGAAGTCCCGCAGGAAGTCCGCGTGCTTCTCGAGCACCAGAACCTCGACCCCGGCCCTGGCCAGCAAGAAGCCGAGCATCATGCCCGCGGGGCCACCGCCCGCGATGCAGCAACGCGCCGTCGTGTCGCCGGTCACGGGAGGCTCCTCTCACGCGTTAGAATACGCCCGTGCTCGCCGCCGTCGTCTCCGCCCTTCATCTGCTGGCGCTCGGGATCGGCCTGCCGAGCGTGTTCCTGCGCGGGCGCGCCCTGCGAGGCCGGCTGGACGCCGACGGCCTGCGGCGGCTCTTCGCGGCTGACACCGTGTGGGGCATCGCGGCGGCGCTGTGGCTCGTCACCGGTGTGCTCCGCGCCTTCGCGGGGCTGGAGAAGGGCACCGCGTTTTATCTCGGCTCCTGGCTGTTCCTGGTGAAGATGGGCCTGTTCGTCCTCGTGGTGGTGCTCGAGGTGTGGCCGATGCTCACGTTCATCCGCTGGCGCGGCGCGCTTCGCCGGGGCGGGGCGCCCGACGTCTCGGCCGCGCGCGCCCTCTACGGCGTGAACCACGTCGAGATGGTGATCGTCGTCGTGATGGTCTTCGTGGCCAGCTTCATGGCCCGGGGCTTCGGCCTCCGCTGAGCAGCGCGCGCAGCAGCGCGGGCCCGTTCTCCCACATCACGAGCAGCACCCCCATCAGGCTCTCGCCGGCGATCCAGCCGGAGGCGACCGGGAACGTGAGTTCCTTCGCCCACAGCGGTCGGCGGCGCTCCACCCACCAGCCGAGCAGCGCGCCGACGAAGAACAGCGCGCCGTAGTACCAGTGAAACGTCCACGCCAGGCCCAGCCCGGCGGGCGACGGGACGAGACGCTGGCCCCGCTCGGGCAGCAGCCGCGGCAGCAGCGTGAGCACGACGCCGACCAGCCCGCCGATGGCGATCGACCACAGCTTGACGGCTCCGAGATCGCGGACGCCGTGCGACAGCGCCACCGCCACCGCCCGCCACGTCTGGGCGGCCGGCGCCGGGAACTGGTCGGAGCCGAGCACGGAGGCGTCGCGGACCAGCAGCCGGAAAGCCAGCACGCTCACCAGCGTGCCGACGAAGATCCCGGCGAACTGGGCGAGGAACTGCTTGCGGGGATGGGCGCCGAGCAGGTAACCGCTCTTGAGGTCGGTGAGCAGATCCGCGCTGCTGCCGGCGGCCGCCGCGGTCACGTTGGCGCTCATGAGGTTCACGTTGACGTGGCCGGGGCTGAGCACACCGAAGACGAGCTGCGTGATCTTGCCCATCGCGCCCACCGGCGTGGTGTCGGTCTCGCCGGTCACGC
>JBKOZA010000231.1:0-10065 GCA_046725675.1 Candidatus Methylomirabilota bacterium | reverse complement strand
CCGGCTGCCGGTATCTGCAGCTGGACGACGTGAGCTTCGCGTACCTGTGCGATCCCAGGATTCGCGAGGCGCTGCGCGCGGCCGGGGACGATCCGGCCGTGCTACCGCGCACCTACGCGAATGCGATCGACCAGTCGCTGGCCGGCCGCCCCGCCGGCCTGACGGTGACGATGCACACGTGCCGGGGGAACTTCCGGAGCACCTGGCTGGCGGCGGGTCCGTACGAGAGCGCTGTCGTCGAGGCGATGTTCTCGACGGACGTCGACGCCTACTTCATGGAGTGGGACAGCGAGCGGGCCGGCGGCTTCGAGCCACTACGTCTGCTGCCGCCGAACAAGCAGGTGGTGCTCGGCCTGGTGACGACCAAGTCGGCCGGGCTGGAATCGCCCGACATCCTCGCCCGCCGCATCGACGAAGCCGCCAGATACGTCCCGCTGGATCGCCTGGCCCTGTCCCCCCAGTGCGGCTTCGCCAGCACCCACCACGGCAACACGCTGACCGAAGAAGACCAGTGGAAGAAGCTCGCCCGTGTGGTCGAGGTCGCCCGGCTGGTGTGGGGCGCCTGAGGGCCAGCGATGCGCGATCTGACCGATCGCGCGTGAAGCGTGGCGGCGCCCGTCGGCCGCGGGCGCCGCCCCGCTTCACACGGCCCGTCGGCTAGTACCGGTAGTGCTCGGGCTTGTACGGCCCCTGTCGGTCGACGCCGATGTAGCGCGCCTGCTCGTCGGTCAGCTCGGTCAGGCGCGCGCCGAGCTTGCTGAGCTGCAGCCGCGCGACCTTCTCGTCGAGGCGCTTGGGCAGGATGTAGACGCCGACCGGGTACTGCGCGGTGCGCGTGTAGAGCTCGATCTGGGCCAGCACCTGGTTGGCAAACGACGAGCTCATGACGTAGCTCGGGTGTCCGGTCGCGCAGCCCAGGTTCACAAGCCGCCCCTCGGCGAGCAAGATGATCCGCTTGCCGTCGGGGAAGATCACGTGGTCGACCTGCGGCTTGATGTTCTCCCACTTGTGCTGGCGCAGCGCGGCGACGTCGATCTCGTTGTCGAAGTGGCCGATGTTGCACACGATGGCGTTGTTCTTCATGGACCGCATGTGATCGTGGGTGATCACGCGGTAGTTGCCGGTGGCCGTCACGAAGATGTCGGCCTGGCCGGCGGCCTCGTCCAGCGTCACGACGCGGTAGCCCTCCATCGCCGCCTGCAGCGCGCAGATCGGATCGATCTCGGTCACCCACACCTGGGCCTGCAACCCGCGCAGCGCTTGCGCGCAGCCCTTGCCCACCTCGCCGTAGCCGCACACGAGCGCCACCTTCCCGGCGATCATCACGTCCGTCGCCCGCTTGATGCCGTCCACCAGCGACTCGCGGCAGCCGTAGATGTTGTCGAACTTCGACTTCGTGACCGAGTCGTTCACGTTGATGGCCGGGAACAGCAGGCGCTGCTCCTTCGCCATCTGGTAGAGACGGTGAACGCCGGTCGTGGTCTCCTCGGTCACGCCCCTGATCTCGCGCGCGATCCGCGAGTACCAGCCCGGCTGGGCGGCCAGCCGCTTCTTGATGGAGGCGAACAGCGAGGCCTCCTCCTGGCTGGTCGGGTTGGCCACCACCGAGGGATCGCTCTCGGCCTTGATGCCCAGGTGGACCAGCAGCGTGGCGTCACCGCCGTCGTCGAGGATCATGTTGGGGCCGCGCTCGCCGAACTCGAAGATGCGATGAGTGAACGCCCAGTAGTCGTCGAGCGTCTCGCCCTTGATCGCGAACACCGGTGTGCCGCCAGCGGCGATGGCCGCCGCCGCGTGGTCCTGCGTCGAGAAGATGTTGCAGGAGGCCCACCGCACCTCGGCGCCGAGTGCCTCGAGCGTCTCGATGAGCACGGCGGTCTGGATCGTCATGTGGAGCGAGCCGGCGATGCGGGCGCCCTTCAGGGGCTGCGCGCCGGCGTACTCCTCGCGGATGGCCATCAGCGCGGGCATCTCGCCCTCGGCGATGGCGATCTCCTTGCGGCCCCAGTCGGCGAGCAGGAGATCGGCGACGCGGAATTCGTCCCGGGGGGTGGTGGCGCTCATCACGCCCTCCTTTCTGTACCAGAAAAAAGTTCGTGAGCGCCGTTGCCTGTTCGAGCCCTCGAGCCTGGCGGGCGCGGCCGGGCGCCCGTTGCAACGCTCCTCGAGGAGGAGTCCATTCTACCAGCAGGCCCGCTACCAGCGCCAGAATCGCGCGGCCGAGAGCGCGATCACCGCGGTCACGATCAGGACCGGCGGCAGCAGCACGATGGAGGGCGCCACCTGGGTCAATGCCCCGGCCACCATCGCGCCGATGACGTACACCACCCACACCGCGCCGAGCAGACGTTTGCCATGGCCCGACGCCGACGGCGAGACCCCGTGGCGAACGATGAGGCTGACGAGGCTGGTGAGCGTTCCGGTGACGAACGTCGTGGCGACGCCCAGCACGTCGAGCCGGCGCGCGGCCGCGCTCTGGATACCCATGGCGACCGCGGCCAGCACGACGCGGAGCGCCAGTGAGGCCGTGCGATCGGTCGCGAGCGCGGCGAGCAGGACGCCCTCGACGACGAGGGCGAGGGTGACGCCCCGGGGCCAGGTCTGTCCGGCCGGGCCGCGGTACGCGATCCCGGCGCCGACCGCGCCACCCGCCAGGAAGCCGCCCAGCGCCAGGATCGACCGTCCGGCGCCGTCGGCATCGCCCTGCACCAGGGCCAGCCCCAGGAGCACGGTGTTGCCGGTCATGTTGGCGGTGAAGACGCGGCCGAGCGCCAGGTAGCTGATCGCGTCGACGTAGCCGGCGGCGCCCGTGAGCAGCAGGACGAGCGCGTTCCTGAGCGCGACCGGCGACTTCAGACCTTCTCGAAGTCGATGCGCTCGACCACCGGCAGCCCTTGCAGGTGGCGGCGCAGACAGTCGAGTCCCATCTCGACGGCGCCGAGCCGGACCCAGTCGCGCCCGCCGACGATGCGACTTCGCCGCGAGGCGACCGCGCCCTCGGTGGCGATGGCCAGACAAATGGCGCCGCCGAACTCGATGCGGTCGGGGCCGTCGTCCAGCCCGATCAGCACGGCCAGCGCATGGGTGGCCCCGGTCGTCCGCCGCGCCGCCGCCGCCACCGCCTCCGCCGTCTCCGCGGTGAGCTCGCCCTCGGGCGGGGCGGCCTCGAGCCCGACGGCGGCGCGGAGCTCGTCGAGATCCCGCGCGACGATGCCCCGGCGGAAGACCTTCTCGGCCCCCGGCAGGGGCCCCAGGCGCGCCGCGATCTGACCGCTGGTGAACGTCTCCACGATGGTCAGTGTCCCCTGGCGGGCGGCCAGCTCGCCCAGCACGACGCCCTCCAGCGACTGGTCATCCTCGGCCAGGATGAAGTTGCCCAGGCGCTTGCGGATCTCGCGCTCGACCGGCGCCAGCTTGGTGCGGATGTCGGTCGGGTCGGCGCCGCGCACGGTGAGCTTGGTCTCGAGCTGCGGATAGTGGGCGCGGAAGCCGAGCTTCACGCTGCCGTCGGGCACCAGCTCCTCCACCCCCGTCAGCAGCGAGTCGACGTGCGACTCGCCGAGGCCGTAAGAGTGGAAGCGCTTGAGGAGGATCGTCGTCTGCTGGCCGCTGCGGGCCAGCAGGCGTGGGATGACCTGCTCTTCCAGCATGCGCCGCAGCTCGCGGGGGACCCCGGGGGTGAAGAAGAAGCGCGCCCGGCCGATGTCCAGGGCGAAGCCGCAGGCCGTGCCGACCGGGTTGTCGATCAGCTCGGCGGTGCTGGGCAGCATCGCCTGCTTGCGGTTGTTGGGCGGCATCACGCGGCTGCGCCGGCGGAAGAAATCCTCCATGCGCGTCAGCCACTCCTCGCTCAGGATCAGCTCGACGCCGGCGGCCTGGGCGGCGATCTCCTGCGACAGGTCGTCGACGGTGGGCCCGAGGCCGCCGTTGACGATGACCGCGTCGGCCCGCTCTCCGGCCAGCCGGAACGCTTTCAGGAGGCTCTCGCGATCGTCGCCGACCGTCGTCTCCCACGCCACCGCCAGGCCGACGTCCTCCAGCTTCTGGCTCATGTAGGCGAAGTTCGTGTTGACGATCTTGCCGGTGAGCACCTCGTCGCCCGTGCAGATGATCTCGATGCGCATGTCGCCTCGCTAGCGGAGGAGTGTCTTCAACGCGTCCACGACCGCGGGGGCGCCCGGCTGCTCGCGCGGCAGGAAATGGCCGGCGCCCGTCACCACGCGGCGGGCAGTGCCGGCCGGGAAGAGGGCCAGCTCGCGCTCGGTGTGACGCCGGAGACTCACGCCGTCGTCGCCACCGTGCAGGACGACGGTCGGCACCGTGATCGGCGGCCGCTGGGCCAGACGATGCTCGATCGCGTCGAACCGAGGATCGCTCGGTGCATTGCCGTGCCGGTGACGATAGGAATGGATCACAATGTCGACGAAGTCGGGATTGTCGAACGACGCCGCCGTCCGCTCGAAGGTCGCGTCGTCGAACTTGTAGCTTGGCGACCAGTCGCGCCACAGCATCCGGCAGATCTCGCGCCGATTCTCGGCGAGCCCGCGCCGTCCCCGCTCGGTGTTGAAGTACCACTGGTACCAGTACGCGCGCTCCTGTGCGGCCGGGGCTGGCTTCGGCGGCGCCAGCGTGTCCTGCACGTTGTAGCCGCCGATCGTCACCAGCGCGCGCACGCGCTCGGGCGCGAGGAGGGCGGCGATGCACGCGGCTCGGCCCCCCCAGTCGTACCCGGCCAGCGCCGCAGTGCGGATGTCGAGCGCGTCCATGAAGTCGAGCAGGTCCTGGCCGATGGCCGCCTGCTGGGCCATCCGCGGAGTGGCGGCGTCGAGGAAGCGCGTCGGTCCATACCCGCGCAGGTACGGCACCAGCGCACGGTGGCCGGCGGCAGCCAGGGGCAGCGTCACGCCGTCGTAGGCGCGGACGTCGTCGGGGAAGCCGTGCAGCAGGATGACCGGGAAGCCCGAGGGCGGACCGGAGGCTTCGTAGGCGATCTCGAGGGTGGGCGTCCGTACGGCTAGCGTCTGCGGCGGGGGAGCGTCGCCTGCCATGGGACAGCATCATACACGCGCCACCCGCGCACGCCGGCCGCCCCGCGGTGTACTCTTGCGGGGCCGGGTGGCCAGGCCGGGGCCCGCGCCAGGGAGGTTAGGATGTTCTTCGAGCTGCGGCAGTATCACGTGCGGCCGGGCAAGCAGGCCGAGTGGGTCAAGTGCATGGAAGAGGAGATCATTCCCTTCCAGGTCAAGATGGGCATGGTCATCCTCGGCAGCTTCGTAGGCGAGGAAGACCCCAGCGTGTACGTGTGGATCCGGCGATTCGAGAACGAGGGCGAGCGCAAGCGCCTCTACGACGCCGTCTATCAGAGCGCCTACTGGAAGAACGAGATCTCGCCCAAGGTGCCGACGCTGATCGACCGCGAGCAGATCAAGGTCACGCGCATCGTCGCCACCCCCCACTCGGTGATTCAATAGCGCTCGGATGGGCTTCACGGCCGACACGCTGCGAGACCAGGTCGCCATCGTCACCGGCGCCAGCCAGGGCATCGGCCGCGCCATCGCGCTGGAGCTGGCCCGCGTCGGCGCCGACGTGGTGGTGTGCAGTCGCCGCCCGGCGGCGCTCAAGCCGGTGGCCGACCAGATCCGCGCCCTCGGCCGCCAGGCCCTGGCCGTCGAGTGCGACGTGGCCGATGCCGTCCAGGTGGACGACGTGGTCGGGCGGACCACGAGCGCGTTCGGCCGCATCGATCTGCTCGTCAACAACGCCGGTTACCGCATCCGCGCGCCGCTCGAGGACCTGTCTCGCCGGGAGTGGGACGCGATGATCGCGACCAACCTCACCGGCGTGTTCCTGTTCTCGCAGGCCGTCGGCCGCGTCATGATCGGGCAGCGTGCCGGCACGATCGTCAACGTCACCTCGGTGGCTGGACGCTCGGGCGCGCGCGGCATGGCTGCCTACGCCGCCGCCAAGGCGGGGGTGACCGTGCTCACCCAGAGCCTCGGCGCCGAGTGGGCGAAGTACGGGATCCGCGTCAACGCGGTGGCGCCGGGCCCCGTGGAGACGGAAGGGGTGCTGGAGGTCTGGAAGACGCCCGCGATGATCGCCCAGGCCACCGGCGAGGTGCCGCTCGGGCGCCTCGGCCGGCCCGAGGAGATCGCGTGGGCGGTCGTGTTCGTCGCCTCCGACCAGGCACGCTTCATGACCGGAGAGACGCTCTACGTGAGCGGCGGCCCCCGCGTGGGAAACCGCGAAGATCAACCAGGAGTCACGACAGCCCCATGAACCCGGCACCGCTCGAAGCCGCCCGCAAGCTCGCCCCCATGATCCGCACCTACGCCGGCGACACCGAGGCGCTGCGGGCCCTGCCGGACCCGGTCTTCGAAGCACTGGCCGACGCCGGTCTGTTCCACCTGGCGTTCCCGCGCTCGATGGGCGGCGCCGAGCTGGACCTGCCGACGTACATCCAGGTGATCGAGGAGATCGGCAAGGCCGACGCCAGCACCGGCTGGGTCGTCAACCAGTGCTCGATCTTCGCGACCTACGCGGCGCGCATGCCTCGCGCCGTTGCCCGAAAGATCTGGATCGAGACGCCGCGCAGTATCGTCGCCAACACGCCACTCGCCGACGCCCGGGCCGTGGTGGTGGAGGGCGGGTACCGCGTCACCGGTCGCCAGGGGTTCAGCACGGGCTGCCGCAACGCCGCCTGGGTCGCTGCCCACGCGCAGATCATCGACAACGGCAGGGTCCGGCTCGACAAGGGCGTACCGGAAACCCGATATCTGTTCGTGCCGGTTGCCGAAGCCGAGCTGCTCGACACCTGGCACGTGCGCGGCATGCGCGGGACCGGGACCCACCACTTCGCGGTCCACGACGTGTTCGTGCCGGCCGAGCGCACCGTGCTGTCGGTCACCGCCCCCCTGATCGAGACGGGCCCGCTGTACCAGATCCCCCGGACGCTGAAGTTCGCCTCGGGCGACGCCTCGGTCGCGCTGGGCCTGGCCCGCACGTGCCTGACGACGTTCTCGGACCTGGCCGGCGCCAAGACGCCGCGCGCGATGCAGGCCCTGCTGCGGGACCAGTCGATGATCCAGGTCATCGTGGGGCAGGCCGAGGCCGACCTCCGCGCCGGGCGCGCGTTCCTCCACGAGGCGGTGCGGGACATTTGGAATCAGGTCGCCTCGGGCGGGACGCCGACGCTCGACCAGCGCGCGACCCTGCGCATCGCGGCGACCCACGCGATCCGTCTGGCTGCCCGGATCGTCGACGCCGTGTACAGCGCGGCCGGCGCCACCGCGGTCTACGAGAGCCACCTGCTGCAGCGGCATTTCCAGGACATCCACGTGATCACCCAGCACCTGCAGAGCCGCCTGTCCCACTACGAGATGGTCGGGCGGCACTGGCTGGGGCTGCCGGTGGACGAGACGCGACTCTGAGCGCTCGATCCAGGGAGGATTGCCCGTGCCGAGGGGACTGACCGCCGTGCTGTTGCAGCCGGGAAGACCGCTGGAGCTGGAGACGCTGCCCACCCCCGAGGTCGAGGCGGGCGGCATCCTCATCAAGAACACCGCAGCGGCCATCTGCGGCTCCGACCTGCACTACTGGCGCAACGACAACAACTACAGCGGGCCCGACATCCGTCGGGTGCCCGGCCACGAGTTCACCGGGGTGGTCCACACGCTGGGCCGCGGGGTGACCACCGACTCGCTGCGGCGGCCGCTGCGCGCGGGCGATCGCGTGGCCTTCCCGTTCTTCAACCCGTGCAACCGCTGTTACTGGTGCCTGCGCGGCGAGCACCACGCCTGCCCGCACCGGCACCGCAAGAGCCAGCAGTTCACGCTCAACGAGTACCCGTACTGCGACGGTGGCTACGCCGAGTACTATTACCTGCCGCCCGGCCACTACGTGTTCAAGGTGCCCGACGTGCTACCCGACGAGGCCATCCCGCCGGTGAACTGCGCGCTCTGCCAGGTGCTGCACGGCCTCGAGTACGCCGACATGAAGTTCGGTGACGTCGTCGTCATCCAGGGCGCCGGTGGTCTCGGCATCTACGCCTGCGCGATCGCCGCCGAGAAGGGCGCGTCGAAGGTCGTCGCCATCGACGGCCAGACGCCGCGGCTGGCGATGGCCCGTAACTGCGGCGCCACCGACGTGATCGACATGAACCAGTTCCCCACGCCCGAGGCCCGCGTGCAGCGCGTGCGGGAGCTGACCGACGGCCGTGGCGCCGACGTGGTGATGGAAGTGGTCGGCATTGCGGCCGCCACCCTCGAGGGGCTGGACATGGTCCGCTTCAACGGGACCTTCGTGGACATCGGCAACATCGTGCCGGCCACCATCACGCTGCCCGCCACCAAGGTCATCACCCAGCAGATCAAGTGGAAGGGGCTGATGCACTACAACCCGTGGATCATGCCGGCCGCGCTCGACTTCCTCGTGCGCACCCGCGACAAGTACCCGCTGTCGAAGGTCGTCTCCCACAGCTTCCCGCTGGCCGAGGTCAACGAGGCGTTCGCGTTCGCGGAGTGGCAGGGTAAGAACACCGGCACCGCCGCCACCCGCGTGATCCTCAAGCCATGAAGGCCGCCACCTGGCGCGGCGGCGCGCGGTTCACGCTCGACGACGTGTCGGAGCCGGCGCCGGGCCCTGGCCAGGCGCTGGTGGCCGTGCGCGCGGCCGGCATCTGCGGCACCGACGTGCACGCCACCCAGGGCCTCTTCCCGTGGACGCCGCCGCTGGTGCTGGGCCACGAGTACACCGGCGTCGTGCGCGAGGTGGGACGCGGGGTGAGCCGGCGGCTGATCGGTCGCGTGGTGGCGTGCGAGCCGTCGTACGGCTGCGGCCGCTGCCCCGAGTGCAAGGAGCAGCGGGTGTCGCAGTGCCCGAAGTGCACGCGCGTGGGCGGCTTCGCCGAACGCGTCGTGCTGCCGGTCTCCTGCCTGCACGCGCTGCCGCGGGGCCTCGATCCCGTCACCGCGGCGATGACCGAGCCGGCCTCGTGCTGCCTGGCCGGCCTCGAGCAGTTCGCGATGCCGCGCGGCGCCACCGTCGTGGTCGTGGGCGGCGGGATCATGGGGCTGCTGACGATGGTGCTGGCCAAGCGGCGCGGGGCCCGCCGGCTCATCCTGTCCGATCCGCTCGAGGAGCGGCGCGCGATGGCCCGGCGGGTCGGCGCCTCCGTCGTCGTCGACCCGACCCGCGAGAGCCTCCGCGAGCGCGTGCTGGCGCTGACGCAGGGGCGCGGCGCCGACGTCGTGTGCGAGGCCGTCGGCAAGCCGGAGCTGGTGGCCGAGGCGCTCTCGCTGGTGCGGCCGACGGGCGTGCTGCAACTCGTCGGCGTCAATCCCAAGGGCAGCCAGCTTCCGCTGGACCTGTTCGACGTCCACCACCGCGAGATCACCATCCACGGTGCGTTCGGTCGGGGTCGCTCGTTCCGGCGCGCGCTGGCCCTGATGCCGACGCTTCGTGTCACGTCGTTGATCACCGCCCGGTTCCCGCTCGACAAGATCGAGGACGCGTTCGCCCACGCGACGGCCGGGCGCGGCGTGAAGACGATCATCACGCCGACATCTGGGTGAGCCCCGCCGCGCTACCGAGCGTGGAGCGAGCCGGAGCTGATCAAGCTCGCCTATGCTACGAACAGGCGACCCGCCATCGCCGCCCGCCGGCCAGCGCTCCCGCGCGGGGCCAGCCCGTGAGGCGTGGCGCTGCGCGGGGGGGCTACGAGCGGGCGGACGGCACCCGGCGGCCGCCGAATCCGTTCGTGAGCAGGGCGAGGAACGCCCGCGCGGCAGCCGACTGCTCGCGCGTCCGCCGATACAGCGCCCCGATCTCTCGGTAGAACGGGCCCTCGACCGGCGGCCGCCCCACCAGCGTGCGAGCCCGGATCTCGGCGGCCAGCGTGGGCGCCGGCAGTAGCGACAGCCCCAATCCCGCCTCGACCGACCGCTTGATCGTCTCGATGTTGTCCAGCTCCATGACGTAGCTGACCCGCACACCGTGACGCCGCAGCAGCCGATCGACCAGGCGGCGGGTCGGAATGTCGCGGTCGAAGCCGATGAACGCCTGCCC
>JBKOZA010000230.1:0-1538 GCA_046725675.1 Candidatus Methylomirabilota bacterium | reverse complement strand
CTCGCGTTCGCGGATGGTGTAGAGGAACACGGTGGCGCCGCCGCCGAGCGCGCCGCCCATGTCCATGCACCAGGTGCCGAGCCACAGGCAGTGCGAGGCGATGCGCTGCAGCTCGGCCGCCAGCACGCGCAGGTACTGCGCGCGCCGTGGAACATCGATCTTGCCGACCTTCTCCACCGCCGCCACGTAGGCGAGCTCTGCGGTCATCGCCGCGACGTAGTCCGTCTTGGACGCGATCGAGGGATACTGAACGTACGTCAACGTCTCGGCGAGCTTCTCGTGGCAGCGATGGAGGTACCCGATCACGGCCTCGACCGCCACCACCGTCTCCCCCTCCAGCGTCAGGATCGCGCGGAAGACGCCGTGGGCGGACGGATGCTGGGGCCCCATGTTCATCACGAGGCGCTCGTTGCCGCCGTACCCGATCTCGATCGTCTGTCGGGTGGGAGCGGGCACCGGGCCCGACCGACCGGGCAGCGACTCCGTGGAGCTCATCGCGTCGCGGAACTCACTTCATCGGCGACACGGCCGTCGGGATCAGGACCGCCGCCTGCATGCTCACCAGCAGCGGCAGCGCCTTGCCGAGGAACGCCTGCCAGTCGGGATCCTGCAGCGCCCGCGCCCGGGCGGCCGCGCGCTCGTTGAGGTCCTTGTAGACCCAGAGGTGGACGGCCTCGTTCAGCTGGCCCGCCTCCGTCTGCCAGTAGCCGACGTTGCGCGAGTACTTCTCGCGCGACGGCAGCACCCCCTTGGCCAGGCTCAGCCACTCGGCGAGCTTGCCGACCTGCGCACGGTACCAGCGCAGCTCGTAGACGTTGCCGGTGTCCGTGGGCCGCTTGATCTCGGTGACCGGCGACAGGATCTTGTTCTCCTGGGCCAGCAGCAGCGGGCGGATCTGGGGCACGTAGCCCCGCGTCCACTCCTCGTTCCTGGCCAGCTCGCCGCGCAGCCGCTCGCGCTCGTTGAGATCCGGATACGCCCACAGGTGGACGTACTGGTTCAGCATGCCGAACTCGGTCGTCCAGCCGCCCTCGAACTTCCCGTAGTTGTCTCCGCGGATCTTGCGCCCGACCTCGGCGTTCAGCTTGAGGTACTCGCCCTGCTTGCCCGGCTGTAGCGTGTAGGTGCGCAGCTCGTAGATCATCGTCGGCTCCTCCGCCGTGTCAGCGATACGGCGCCTGCGGCGTGTCGACCGCGTAGTCCTTCCGCAGCGGATGCCCCTCCCAGTCGTCCGCGAGCAGGATCCGTCGCAGGTCGGGGTGACCCTCGAAGGCGACCCCGAACATGTCGTAGCACTCGCGCTCCATCCAGTCGGCGCCCTTGAACACGCCGGTCAGCGTGGGGCAGCGAAGGCGGTCGGCGGCCACCCGTGTCCGGATCGTCAGCGCCACGCCGGCGTCGAGGTTGTCGAGGCGGGCCAGGACCTCGAGGCCCTGCTCCTTCCAGTCCACCGCGGTCAGGAAGTTGAAGTAGCGGCAGCCCAGCGTGTCCCGGGCGAACCGCGCGAGCTCCTGCCACTGCTCGGGCGGCACCGTCAC
>JBKOZA010000229.1:0-4701 GCA_046725675.1 Candidatus Methylomirabilota bacterium | reverse complement strand
CGGAGGTGGCTGGCGCCGATGCCGCGGGCGGCCATGACGTAGTCGGTCTCGCGGATGGTCAGCGTCAGGCTGCGGGCCAGGCGCACGAAGTTCGGCGTCAGCGCCACGCCGATGGCCAGGATCTCGTTGACGAGCGAGCCGCCCAGGGCGGCGACGATGATCAGCGCAAGCAGCAGCGTGGGGAACGCCATCAGCATGTCCGTTCCCCGCATGATGACGACCTCGGCCTTCGCGCTTCGATAGCCCGCGTAGATGCCCAGGGGCACGCCGATCACGAACGCGAAGAGCACGGACGCCAGGCCTACCTGCAGCGAGATTCGCGCGCCCCAGATGATCCGGCTCAGGACGTCGCGGCCGTACTCGTCCGTGCCGAGCGCGTGACGCTCGACGACGCCCGGGCCCTTGAGGACCGCATCGGAGAACTGGGCGGACGGGCTCAGGGGAGCGATGAACGGCGCGGCTACGGCGGCGCCGATCAGGACAGCCGCCAGCAGCGCCCCGATGCCGATGGGCAGCCAGCGCCGCAGGTGATGGCGGACGGTGCCCCGCGTGATCTCGGCGGGCGCCGGTACGGGGAGGGCGACCGGCCCGGCGCGGCGGGCAATGGCCATCGTGGCGCCTACCGGACCACGATCCGAGGGTCGGCAACGGCGTAGAGCATGTCGACGACCAGGTTGACGACGATGATGATCATCGTGAACACGGTGATGGCCCCCTGGGCCAGCGGGTAGTCGCGAGCGCCGATGGCGTCGACCAGCATCTTGCCGAGCCCGGGACGGGTGAACACGGTCTCGGTGAGCACGGTCCCCGTGAGCGCGATGGCGATGAAGACGCCGACGATGGTGAGCAGCGGGACCAGCATGTTGCGGAGCGCATGCTTGTAGACGACGCTGCGCTCCGCCTGCCCCTTGGCGCGGGCGGTGCGGATGTAGTCCTGGCTGATCACCTCCAGCATGGCGGAGCGTGACAGGCGGCTGACCGTGGCCGCCAGCGTGAAGCCCAGCGCGAGAGCGGGCAGCGTCAGGTGGTACAGCACGTCCGCCACCGCGGCCAGGAAGTCGCCGGGGTACCTGAAGACCTCGCCGGACGCGAGCATGCCGAGGACCGCGTCGAGGTCGCCGCCGCCGATGAGGGGGAAGATGTCCAGGCGGAGCGAGAACACGATCAGCAGCAGGATCCCCAGCCAGAACACCGGCATGGACAGGCCCAGCAGCGCGAAGATGCGCAGCGGGTAGTCGATGAGCGGATTGCGCCGCTTCAGGGCCGAGAGGATCCCGATCGGAATTCCCACCAGGGCCGCCACCACCGCGCTCGCCATCACCAGGACGAAGGTGTGGGGGAACATGCGCGCGATGTACTGGCTGACCGGGTAGCCCTGGCGCAGCGAGTTGCCGAAGTCGAACCGCAGCGAGCGCCAGAGGTAGTCGACGTACTGGACCGCCAGCGGGCGGTGCAGGCCCAGGTTCCGGCTGCAGTCGGCCAGGGCCTCGGTGGTCGCCTGCTCACCCATCATCGCCACGCAGGGGTCGCCGGGCAGGATGCGCATCGCGAAGAACACGATGCTCATGGCCCCCAGCAGCATCGGAACGGCGATCAGCAGCCTGCGCAGCACGAACTGGATCATGACGCCGTCTCAGTTGATGATCTTCAGCAGCTCGGGATAGTTGTAGCTGTAGTGCAGCGAGAACTCGCCGTAGTTGGGGTCGAAGGGATTGCTGACCCGCTTGGGGTTGCGCGCCCACTGGTTCGCGACGTCCTGGATCGGCAAGCAGACGAGGTCCCGCTCCATGCGCTTCTGCGCCTCGGCGTAGATGGCCGCCCGCTTCTTCTGGTCGCGCTCCACCCGTCCGGCCGCCAGCAGGTCGTCGATCGCCCGGTAGTGGGCGAAGTTGGTGCCCTTGTTGCCGGTGGCGGGGTCGGGGATCTCCTTGGAGTCGAAGAACAGCGAGAGCCAGGGGTCGGCGTCGGTGATGCGCGTACCGCCGTAGAGCACGAACGGGTCCAGGTTCTTGCGGATGTTCTCGTGGAAGGTCGCGTGCTCCACCACCTGCAGCTCGACGTTGATCCCGACCTGCTTGAGCTGCTCCTGGGCGAGGGTGAGCACCTTGGGATAGAAGAACGACTTGCTGATGAAGTAGTTCTTGATCGTGAAGCCGTTGGGATGGCCGGCCTCGGCCAGCAGCTTCTTGGCCAGCGCCGGATTGTACTCCGGGATCTGCATGGGGATGTGCCCGAAGTAACCGGGCGGCACGCAGCTGACCGCCAGGCGTCCCAGCTCGCCGGGATACATCGTCTCCTTGATGGCCTTGCGATCGATGGCGTGCATGAACGCCTTGCGGACGCGGATGTCGTCGAAGGGCGGCTTCGTCATGTTGATGTAGAAGCGCTGCTGGCCCCCGGGGCCCCATTGATCGAGGACCGCCCCGATCTTCTTCACCTGATCGGCGAAATCCGCGGTGGTCGCCTCGGGATAGAGCAGGTCGAACGTGCCCTTCTCGAGCCCGATCAGCTTGGTGGCGTCCTCGGGCACGTCGAAATAGTTGACCTCGTCGATCTGGGG
Organism: Candidatus Methylomirabilota bacterium; assembly: GCA_046725675.1. Classification (GTDB taxonomy): domain Bacteria; phylum Methylomirabilota; class Methylomirabilia; order Rokubacteriales; family CSP1-6; genus AR5. The sequence goes on along the minus strand of JBKOZA010000229.1, from coordinate 2,141 downwards.
CCGGCCACCGACGAACTTGTCGAATGCCTTGAGGACCACTTTCTCCCGCGGCGAGTGCCGCTCGAAGTAGAAGGGCCCGGTCCCGACGGGGTTCCACTTGAATTGCTCGTGGTTGGTGGCGGCCTTCTTCGAGACGATATACCCCTGCTGGTAGCCCACCATCCGCAGCAGGAAGATCGCGTCGTAGTCCTTCAGCGCGATCTGTACCGTGTGGGGGTTGACGACCTCGATCGACTTGATCACGTCCAGGTTCACGCCGTAACGCGTACCCGGTGTCTTGTTGATCTGCCGCTCGAAGCTGAACTTCACGTCCTCGGCCGTCATCTCGCCGAAGCCCTTGTGGAACTGCACACCCTTCCTCAGCTTGAACGTTCAGATCGTGCCGTCGGGCGACATCGTCCAGCTCTCGGCCAGGTCCGGCTCCACCTCGGCGGTGGTGACCTTGCCGTCCTTGATCGCGAAGCGGGTCAGCCCGCGGAACATGAAGCGGGCGATGGCCTGCGACTGGCCGAGCGTGCTGGAGTGCGGGTCCAGCGTGTCGGGCTCCTTGGCCGCGATGTTGAGGACTTTCTTGCGCTGGGCCTCGGCGGCCGGCGGCCCGGCCAGCGTCACCACACTGAGGACAACGAGAGTCGCCAGGGCCGCGACCAGCACGGGCAGGCTGCTCGACCGGGTATGGCTCGACATGGAGGTTCTCCTGTTCGAGAGGCGATACGGTGAGAGAAGGCGTGGTCGTGAGCGAACGGGGGTTGTCGGCGCGGCGGTCAGTGCCGCGCCCCGGAGCGATCGGGGAGCGATCATCGCTGGATCGACCATGCCGTCCTCTGGCTGATCGGTCGGGTCTCGCCGGCCGCGATCACGACCAACGCGGTATCACCACGCCGATCGGACCGCAGGGTGGGCGTCAGGATATTCGAGAACTTCGCCCGCAACAAGCGATCGTTGGGCGGGTCCGGGCACGCCGGTCGGGGCCGACCGGCGCGCCCGGGGGGAGGCCGAAATCAGTCGAACGTCACCACGCCGCGGGCGACCTGCCCCGTGCGCAGGGCCGCGAAGCCGTCGTTGATCTCCTCGATCTTGTACGTCCGGCTCACCAGCTCGTCGATCTTCAGGCGCTTTTGCATGTAGAGATCGACCAGGCGGGGGAAGTCGAGGTCCGGACGCACCGAGCCGTACATGGTGCCCTTCAAGCACTTCTCCTGCAGGGCCATCATGTAGGGCGTGACCGGCGCCCGCACGGCCATGGCCGCCATGCCGACGATGACGGCGGTGCCGCCCGGGCGGATGGCGTCGACGATCTGCAAGGTCGTCGCCTCGCCGCCGATCGCGTCGAACGCGTAGTCGACGCCGCGGCCGCCGGTGAGGCTGCGCGCGAACTCCACCACCTTCGCCGTCGAGCCGTTCACGGTGTGGGTGGCGCCGAAGTCCCTGGCGTAGGCCAGCTTGGCGTCGAGCAGGTCGCAGGCGATGATCGTGGCGGCGCCGGCCAGGCGCGCGCCCTGCACCACGTTGAGGCCGACGCCGCCGCAGCCGATGACCAGCACCGAGGCGCCGGCCTCGACCTCCGCGCACCGGGTGACGGCGCCGACCCCGGTCGGCACGCAGCAGCCGACCAGCGCGGCCTGCGGCCACGGCATGTCGGTGCGGATCGGCACGAGCTGCTCGGCCGGGCACACGACCTTCTCCGAGAACGTCCCGATGCGGGCGAGCTGGTTGAGGCCCTCGCCGTTGCGCGACAGGCGCGGGGTGCCGTCGAACATCACCCAGCGGGGTGTGTCGTTGTGGCCGTCGCACAGCACCGAGCGGCCGATCGAGCAGTACAGGCAGTGACCGCACTGGGGCCGGAAGGAGAAGATCACGTGATCGCCGGGCTTGACCGTCGTCACGCCGGCGCCGACGTCCTCGACGATACCGGCCGCCTCGTGGCCCAGCACCATCGGCAGCGGCAGCGTCCAGTCGCCGTTCATGATGTGCCAGTCGCTGTGGCAGACGCCGGCGGCCTTCACCTTCACGCGGGCCTCACCCGCCCTGGGATCCTCCTGCTTGACCTCGACGACCTCGAGCGGAGTATTGGCCTTGTAGAGCACCGCCGCTTTCATGGCTGGACTCCCTCCCTGGAGTTCGACTCCTCGACCGCGCCG
>JBKOZA010000228.1:0-3249 GCA_046725675.1 Candidatus Methylomirabilota bacterium | reverse complement strand
CAGGTGAAGGACAACAGCATGGACCCGGTTCACACCGCGTTCCTGCACGCGCTGAGCAGCGGGTATCAATTCACGGAGGCGTTCGGCGTCGTGCCCGAGCTCGACTGGATGACGACCGACGCCGGCATGGTCTACGTCGCGAGCCGCCGGGTCGGCGAGCTGGTGTGGGTGCGCGTGTGTGACTTCATGCCACCCAACGTGCATCAGTTCACGCGCGAGATCGAGGAGGCGACCGCGGTCAAGCCGGCCAGTCGGCCCGTCGTCATCCGCTGGGCCGTGCCTAACGACGACGGGGAGACTACGAACTTCGAGCTGGCCCAGATCGATCCGGCGTGGGGGCTCACCGCCGAGCAGGTGGCGCGACCCGGCTTCGGTCAGTCGGGTGACCGCCCGTACGCCGAGCGGCAGCGCTTCCCCGCCGACTACGATGCGCAGTCGAGCCAGCGGCGCATCGCCGTGCACGCCCTCGAACACCTCGGCTCGACCGATCGCGGCGTCGTCATGCTCCGCCGCATCGTTCGCGACGGCATCCGCGCGGTGGCGCGTGGCGAGGATCCACCCGGCACCCGGTGGCGGGAGGGCACCGTCGTCCGCACGTTCACCCAGGACGTCGTGCGACGCGTTCCCGTCGCTGCCACGCCCGCCGACGATCGCCGACTGCTGCGAGCGATCGGCCGCGAGGTGGTCGGGGGGTCGCCAGCCTGGCCGTGAGCGCCACCCGAGCCGGGCGGGCCGCGCGTGACGGCGCGGTCGGTGGCGTGCAGATCGTCGTCACGCCGGGGTCGGGGGAGGGCCTGGCGATGATGACGGCGCGTCGCCTGGCCACCCGGCTCAAGCGCCGTGGCCACGTCGTCGACCTCCGCGTCTTTCACGACCTCGACGAGTTGACTCGGTGGGCCGACACGTGCCCGCCCGGCGCCTCGTGCCTCGTGTGCATCGGGGGTGATGCCACGCTCAGCGCGGCGGCCCGGGCCAGCATGCGGGGCGACGCGCCGCTGGTGCCGGTCCCGTACGGCTTCGGCAACGTCTTCGCCCAGGTGTTCGGATACTCCCGGCACACGACCGCGGTCCTGCGCCTGCTCCACGAGGGCGAGGTCCGCCGGGTCGACGTCGGCATTGCCGAGCGCGAGTCCGGCGAGGAAGTTTTCCTGTCGCATCGCAGCTACGGGTTCCTGGAGCACGTCCAGCAGGTGGCCGAGCGAGGACGAAAGCAGCCGCGTCATCACTTGCTGCGCTACGCCTGGTACTACGGGGTCGCCCACCGGTTCCTGTTCCGCACGCGCCTGGCCTCCTTTCAGGTCACAGTGGACGGCGTCAGGGTGGCCGACGACGCCGTGCTGGTCACGGTGGCCAACGTGGAGACGTATCGCGGCTTCCTCACGCTCACGCCGACCGCCTCGCCCATCGACGGGCTGTTCGACGTGTTCGTGATTCCCCGGGCCTCGAAGCTCGGGGTCCTGCGGCGGCTGCTGTCGCTGATGTTCCGACTGCCGGGGCGGTGGCGGGGCGTGGCCATCTACCGCGGGCGGCGGGTCGTGGTGGCGACGCCGCGTCGGCGCGAGGTGCTGACGGTGGCGCGGCGGGCGTTGCCGCTGCTGATGTTGCCGGCGGCGATCGCCGCGCTGGAGCGGCGGACCGTCGAGGACGAGCCGCCTATCGAGATGCCCGCGCGACGACGTCCGCCGGCGTCCGCGCCCCCGCCCACCGCATGAGGACGAGCACGACGATGCCGATGGCGATCCACACGACCTGGCGCGCCCGGCGCACGAGGCTGAACGCCAGGCCGGCGCCCACGCCGAAGCCCAGCGCCGCGAAGATCGCCGCGTTGGCGGCCTCGAAGGGCCCGAGGCTGGCCGGCACCAGGAAAGTGGCAAAGCGGACGCCGGAGCCCAGCGCTTCGATGGCCGTCGCCGTCGCCAGCGAGGTCTTCACGTCCAGCGCCCACAGCATGACGAGGGCCTCCAGCGCGCCCAGCAGCCAGCCGAGGAGGTGAAAGCCCAGCGACAGCACCAGGCGCCGCCAGCGCGTGCGGTAGTAGTCGCGGAGCGTTCGGTCGAGCATCTCGGCGTGGGCGGTGTCGTCGATGACGCCGACGAGCTCGAGCAGGCGACCGCCGCGCGCGACCAGGCCCGACACCTGGAAGCCGAAGAAGCCCCCGACGGCGGCCACCTCGATCACGAGGAGCCAGAGCATTCCTCCCAGCAGGTCGGAGGTGAGGGGCAGCGCGAGCCAGGCCACCAGCAGGCCGATGAGCAGGAACAGGGCCTGGGCCATGGTGATCGTCGTCTTGGCGATGATGATGGACGGCACGCTCTCCTCGTACGTCACGTCACGGCGGACGAGCCAGGCCTTGGCGGCCTCGCCCCCGACGGCGCCCACCGCCGTGACGACGTTCAGCGCCTCGCCGGCCAGGCGGGCGCCGAGCAGGCGCCAGAACGGCGCCCGGTCGCGCGCGAAGGCGAATCGCCAGCCGAGCGTGTCGACCGCCATCACCGCCGCGTAGGGGAGGCACACCAGGACGAACTGCCACCAGGTGAGTCGCCGGAGCGTCTCGAGGATCGGATCGGTGCCGACGCGATAGAGAAGGACGCCGAGCAGGACGACGCCGAGAACGAGGAAGACGATCTTGAGCGTGCGCATCGTGCTGGATCCCGACCACCAGCATGCCAGAGCGTGGCAATAATTGTGCCCATGAAGCGTCGTGCGGCGATCCGACGGGTCGTGCGCCGGGGCAAGCCGCGGCGGCTGCTGTCGGGCGCGCTCGTCTCGCTCGTCGGCTATCTAGCGCTCGCCGTCTTCGCGACCCAGCAGCAGTTCTTCGCGCTGGACTACGGCACCCGCGCCTGGGTCCGGCAGCTGCAGGGCGAGGCGCTCAACCTGCCGATGGGGCTGGTGACGCTCCTGGGCGATCGCATCGGAGTCATCGCCCTGATCGCGATCGGGATGGCGGTGCTGTGGCGCCTGAACCGGCGCTGGGCGGTCGCGCTGCCGGTGCTCATGGCCGGGGCCGGCGCCCTGCAGTGGCTGGCGAAGGCGGCGACCGGCCGCGCGCGGCCCAACCTCGCCCCGTTCGGGTTTCCCAGCGGCCACGTGCTCAGCCTCGTGGTCTTCTTCGGTCTGATGATCTATCTCGTCGCGATGGCGTCCTCGCAACGCCGCCGCTGGCGCGTGCTCGCTTGCCTGATCGCCAGCGTTCCCGTCGTCGTCGTCGCGTTCAGCCGCCTCTACCTCGACAAGCACTGGCTGTCG
>JBKOZA010000227.1:0-4116 GCA_046725675.1 Candidatus Methylomirabilota bacterium | reverse complement strand
ACGCCGTCACGCATCAGCGCGGGCAGCACGTGACGCACCTCGCCGGGGAGGAACGTGCAGTTGTCGATGGCGTTGGCGCGCGCGTTGCGCACGGCGTCGGCCACGGCAGCCGTCGACAGCTCGATCCCGTAGACGTGCGCCACGTGCCGGGCCAGGAGCAGGCTGATGGCCCCCGTGCCCGAGTAGAGGTCGAGCAGGGTCTCGTGGCCTCGCAAGGCGCAGGCCTCGGCCACGATGGCGAACAGCCGCTCCGCCTGTGCAGTGTTCGTCTGGAAGAACGAGTTGGCCGAGATCTGGAACGATATCCCGTCCAGGGACTCGGTGATCTGGTCGCGGCCGAGCAGCAGATGCTCCTCGGTGCCGATGGCCACGCTGGCCTTCTTGTCGTTGACGTTGAGCAGCACGCTGGCCGTGGCCGGCACTCGCGCCCGCAGCGCCTCGGCGATCGGCATCACGGCCTGGACGTCGGGGGCGGCGGCGACGACGTTCACCATGGCCTCGCCGGTGTGACGGCCCTCGCGCACGGTGACGAAGCGCAGCAGCCCTCGCTCGGACTGCGGATCCCACACCGGCAGGTCGCGCGCGCGGACCTGGCGCCGGAACTCGTCGAGGAGCACGTTCATCGTCTCCGACTGGAGCAGGCAGCGCTCGATGTCGAGGACGACGTCGTAGCGCTCGGCGGCGTGCAGTCCGACCGTCGGGGGCGGTCCGGCCACGGTGAACTCCATCTTGTTGCGATAGCCGTAGGCTTCCGGCGCCGGCAGAATGGCTCGCAGCTCGAACGGCGGCAAGCCGCCCAGGCGCGTCAGGCAGTCGCGGACCTGCTTCTCCTTGAACGCCAGCTGAGCCGGGTAGGCCAGGTGCTGAAGACGACACCCGCCGCACCGGCCGAAATACGGGCAGGGAGCCTCGACGCGGTCGGGCGAGGGCGTCAGCACCGCCTCGAGGGCACCGCGGCCGTACCGCGCGCGCGCCTCGGTGACCGTCACTCGCAGACGATCGCCGGGCAGGCCGCCGCGCACGAAGACGACGTAGCCGTCGACGCGACCCACACCCTCGCCACCGAAGGCGAGGTCGTCGACCACGAGCTCCAACGTATCGCCGCGTCTCGGTTTTGCCACGGTGTCAGGCCACTATAAACGATAAATCGGGGGGCGCGAGGCTGGCCAGCCGCCGGGCCGGGGGAGTATCATAGCGTGTCATGAAGAGTGGGGCTCCGCGCCGCGTCGGAGAACTGCTGGTGAGCGCGATGCCCCAGCTGCAGGATCGTCTGCTCGTCCAGAAGCTGCGTGCCGAATGGCCTGCCCTCGTGGGCCACGAGGTCGCACGCCGGACGCAGCCGCAGGCGCTCGCCAACGGCTGTCTCCAGGTCACCGTCGACAACTCCCCCTGGCTGCACGAGATGACGTTGCGCGCGCCGGACGTCGCCGCGCGCGTGGGCGCCCAGTTTCCGGCCGTCCGCTCGATCCGCTTCTCCCTCGGCCTGCCGCCCGCCGAGGAACCGCCGCCGGCCGCGCGCCCGGCGCCGGTCACGCTGGTCGACGACGATCGGCGCGCCATCGACGCGGCCGCCGCTGCGATTTCCGATCGGGACCTGGCTGCCAGCGCCCGCCGTCTCCTGACGCGCGCCTGGTCGGTCCCGGCACGAGGTAATGAACGATGAAGGTCCGCTCCGCCCTCGGTCTGCTCCTGCTCGCGGCCGGCGGCCTCGCCGGGTGTGCGACCACCACGGCGTCCCAGTCGGACAGCGCCGAGACGCCGCGGCGGACGCTCGCCTCGCGCGAGCGCGACGCGGCGGCCGAGGCGTACTACCAGTACGCCGTCGCACAGATGCTCGCGCAGGGTGGGCGCTTCAAGGACGCGATCGCGCCCATGGAGCAGGCCATCCGGAGCGACCCCAACTCGGCCTTCCTGTGGGCCACGCTGGCCCAGTGGCTCATGCGCGCCGAGCAGCCGGTCGAGGCCCTGGCCGCCGCGCGACGGGCCGTCCAGCTGGCGCCGGACGAGGTCCAGCCTCACATGACCCTGGCCGAGCTGCTGCGCGGGCAGAAGAAGTACGCGGAGGCCGAGAGCGAGCTGGAGCGCGTGGTGACGCTGAATCCGAGCTCCGAGGAGGCCTACCTCACCCTGGCGCGCTACCAGGTCGAGCAGAAAGCCTATGATCGCGCGCGGGCGGTGCTCCTGCGCCTGGCCGAGCGGCAGCCGCGCAATGCCCAGGCCCAGTTCCTGCTCGGGCGGCTGGCGATCGAGAGCGAAGGCTGGGACGAGGCCATCTCGCGTCTCACGCGGGCGGTCGAGCTCGACCCCGATCACGACGGCGCCTGGACCGCGCTGGGGTACGTGTACGAGTCGCAGCGGCGCACCGACGAGGCCATCGAGATCTACCGGCGCGCGGTCAAGTCGAACCCCGACAACCCCGCCTTCGTGGAGCGGCTCGGCGACCTCCTCATCCGTCTGGGGCGATTCAAGGAGGCCCAGGAAGAGGTCGAGGCGCTGGCCGAGCTGCAGCCTCGCGATCCCCGGGTGTGGATGAAGCTCGGCGCCGTGTTCTACGAGCAGAAGCAGTGGGACAAGGCCGGGGAGGCGTTCCGACGGGTCGTGTCGCTCGAGCCCTCGAACCTCCGCGCGCGGTACTACCTGGCCACCACCTACATGGACGCCGGTAAGGACGTTGAGGCTCGCACCGAGCTGGAGAAGATCCTGACCGCCGATCCGCGCTCGATCGACGCCCGCGTGCAGCTAGGGTTCCTGTCGGGCAAGGCCAAGCGTTACGACGAGGCGATTGCCGTCCTGCGCGAGGCCATCAACATCGACCCCAAGCGGCCGGACCTGTTCCTCTACCTGGGCACCGCGTACTTCCGGGCCAAGGACTACGACCGTGCCAGCGAGACGCTGCAAGAGGGCCTGTCCCTCGACGACAAGCAGAAGGACCTGCACTTCCAGCTCGGGGTGGTGTTCGAGAAGCAGCAGAAGTTCGAGGACGCCGTGCGGCAGTTCCGCCAGGTCATCAACCTGGATCCCAAGCATGCCGAGGCCTACAACTACGTGGGCTACATGTACGCCGAGCGGGGCCAGAACCTCGACGAGGCGGCGACGCTGATCAACAAGGCGCTGGCCCTGGAGCCTGACAACGGCTACTTCATCGACAGTCTCGGCTGGGTCTACTACCAGCAGGGCCGGTACGCCGAGGCCGTGCGCGAGCTCAAGCGGGCCGTCGATCGGGCCAAGGAAGATCCGGTGATCTTCGAGCACCTCGGTGACGCGCTCCTCAAGAGCGGCTCCGAGGAGGACGCTCTCGCTGCCTTCGAGAAGGCGCTGCAGCTCGACCCCGCCGCCGACGGCATCAGGAAGAAGCTCGAGGACGTTCGCGCGCGGCTGCGGCGGGCCCAGAGTGAGCGCTCGAAGACGCCGCAGTAGCCTCCTCGTCCTGTTCGTGTTGGCGCTGGCGGTCGGCTGCAGTATCGCGCTGCCGCCGCCGCGCCAGGCGGTTCCCGAGGACGCCCGGCGCGCGATCGACCTGCTCATCACGCGCTGGCACTCCGTCACCGACCTGCGCGCCCTCGTCGACGTCGACGTCGACCGCAACGGCCAGCGCCAGCGCCTCACCGGCGTGCTGCTGGCCAAGGCGCCGGGCAGCGTGCGCTTCGAGGCTCTGTCGCCGTTCGGCCAGCCGTTCCTGATCGCGGTCGTGCACGAGGGGCACCTCACCGCCTTCAGCGCGCTGACCAACGAGGCGGTGGTCGGCGACGCGACGGCCGAGACGACGGCGCGGCTGCTCGGCCTTCCCGTCGAGCCGCAGGACCTCGTGGCCGTCGTCGCAGGCTACGCGGTGCCACCGGTCGACCTGCGCCAGGCCCAGATCCTGCCGCCCGACGCGCTGGGGCCATCGCTGTCGCTGGTCGGCGCCGTGAACGAGCAGCGCATCTGGATGGACTTCAAGACCGGCGTCGTCGCGCAGACGCAGATCATCGGGGGTCGGGTGGCCGCGACGGTCACCTATCGCCGTGACGACGAGGGCCACCTCACCGGTCTGGACGTGAGCGCCGCCGAGCGTTACGTGACCGGCACGCTCCGCTACCGCAATCTCGCCACCGGGATCGGGCTCGGTCCCGAGCG
>JBKOZA010000226.1:0-4909 GCA_046725675.1 Candidatus Methylomirabilota bacterium | reverse complement strand
AGTCATCCGCGCGCGTGGGCCGCCCTGGAGCGCGCGCTGGTCGGCCGACTCGATAACGGCGTGATGACCCGCCTGAACGCGCTGGCCGATCTCGACGGCCGGAGCGCGCGGCAGGTGGCGGCCCGCTTCCTCGGTCGGGAGGTCGATGACGGCGAGGAGCGCGCCCGGCTGCTCCAGGAGATCGGCACGCTCACGCTCGAGCACCTCGGGCTGGTGGCGGCTGCCGTCGCGCTGGCCGTGCTCGTCGGCGTGCCGCTCGGAATCCTGGCCGCCCGCTCCGCGGGGCTGGGCCAGGCCGAGCTGATGGCGGTGGGCGTGCTGCAGACGATTCCCGCGCTCGCCCTGCTGTGCTTCATGATCCCGCTCCTCGGTATCGGCACGTTGCCGGCTCTCGTCGCGCTGTTCCTGTACGCGCTGCTCCCCATCGTGCGCGCGACCTACACGGGTCTGGCCACACTCGATCGCCAGCTCCTGGAGATTGCCGACGTGCTCGGCTTGAGCGGGTGGCGTCGCCTGGCCCGCATCGAGCTGCCGCTAGCCTCGGTCAACATCCTCGCCGGCGTGAAGACCGCCGCGATCTGGACCGTCGGCACCGCGACGCTGGCGGCGTTCATCGGCGGCGGGGGGTACGGCACCCTCATCGTCCGCGGCCTCGCCCTCGACGACGTCCGGACCATCCTGGCTGGCGCCATCCCCGCCGCGCTCATGGCGCTGCTGGTCCACGGCGTGTTCGAAGCCGTCGATCGGCTGCTGGTCCCACGCGGCTTGCGACTCGTCATGGCCCGGCCGCGCTGACCACGGCCCGAGCTTCGCGGCGCTGGCCACACCGGGATGGATCGACCCGGGCCACTGTTTGACGTGGGCGGCCAGACGCGGTAACCATTCGGTGTGCGCCTGACGAGCCGCGTTCTTCTTCTGGGCATCGCCTGCCTGCTGGTCGGCGTGGCGCTGGCCGCGTTCGCGAACCCGCCCGACCCCACCTGGCTCGGTGGCTATTGGGACGACGATGATTTCGACAACGTCGTCGTGTTCGTCCTGCACGCCAGCGCCGTGCTGGCGTTCCTGGCGGTGGGGGCGAGGCCGCGGTGGAGGTGCGTGGCCCCGGTCGAACGCTCCTATGTCGGCGTCACGGCCGCCCCACTCGTCGGCGCCGTCTCCCCCCGCGCTCCCCCCCGCACTCCCTCGTACGCCTGATCGCCCGGGGTCCGGGATCCGCCCGGGCCGCCACCTCAGACAAGCGGTGTCGCTGATTCCGCGCACTCCCTTGTCGGGTCACCTGTCGAGTCACGGGGGGGAACCATGGGCCGAGGGAGACGTTCGCGATGAACATTCTGCAGGTCTATCCGAAGTCGGACTATTTCACAGGAGCGGCCATTCAGCTGGCCGACCTGGCGGCGGGTCTGGCTGCCCGGGGCCATCATGTCGCCGTCGCCACGCGGTCGGCGCCCGAGTGGTCGGAGCAGTGCAGGCGGTCGGGGCTGACGCACTACGCGGTGCCGATGCGCTCCGAGATCGATCTGCGGTCTGTCCCCGCCCTGGTCCACATCATCCGCCGTCACCACGTCGAGGTCGTTCACTGTCACAAGGGTCGGGCCCGCACGCTCGCGCTGATGGCCGGGCTGTTCGTCAAGATCCCCGCGCTGGTCTTGAATCGCGGCGTGAGCTTTCCCCTCGATCCGTTCAACCGGCTGGGCTATACGACGTCGCGCGTGACGGCGATCGTGGCCGTTTCGGAATCGATCAAGCGGGGCCTGATGGCGCAAGGCGTCCCGGCCCACAAGATCACGGTGATCTACTCGGCCACCGATACCGCCAAATTCCATCCCGGTGTCGATCGGGTCCGCCTTCGTCGTGAGCTCGGCTTGACCGGCGACCACTACCTCATCACCCAGATCGGGGTTCGGAGCTGGAAGGGCAACGACGACATGCTGGACGCGATGCCTGCCGTGGTGGCGGCGGTCCCGCGGGCCCGGCTCCTGTTCGTCGGCGCCAACGCGGAAAAGGAAGCGATCCTGCGCGACAAGGCGGCCGCCCGGCGCCTGGCCGGACACGTCGCCGTGCTGTGCCATCGTTCCGACATCCCCGAGATCTTGGCCGCCAGCGACGTCTGCGTGGACACCTCCTATGCCGGCCTCGGAATCACGGGGACACTCCGAGAGGCTCTCGCGGTGGAGACTCCGGTGATCGCGACCGACATCGAAGGCAATCCGGAACTGATCGAGCACGATCAGACCGGACTGCTGGTGCCGCCGCGCGATCCCCGCGCCCTCGCCACGGCGGTGCTCGGCCTCATCGACCGGCCCGATCACGGGCGCGCCCTGGCCCGGGCCGGCCATGCCCGCGTCCTGGCCGCCTTCTCGCTCGAGGCCAAGGTGTTCCGCATCGAGACGCTGTATCGCCAGCTCCTCGGCCGGCGGGCGTCCGCGACCCTGGCCGCCTCGCCTGCGCCGGCTCGGCGCGACGTGCGGTCAGCGGCGAGGCCGCACTAGCCGTGGTCCGGGTCAGGGCGCTCAGCGAAGAACAGCATCGCGCGTTGCTCCGGGTGTGCGCGGACCATCCCGTGGCCCTCTGCGAGACCTGCGCGCAGGCGCACCGAGTGGCCGACATGGCCATGGACCCCTTCACGCAGCGGCACTACCTTTGTCCGCTCTGCGCGGCGGACTTGTTTGACGGCGTCGTCGATCACGTGAGGACGTGTCCGGCGTTGGGCGGCGGTGCGTGAGCGTTACAGGACCGCGACCTCACCGAAATAGGCCACGCGCCAGGCCTCGAAGGCGAGCAGCGCCCAGATCGTCCGTTGATGGTCGTGGGCGCCGGCGGGGGCGCCGTCAATGAGGTCATTCTGGAGCGATCAACCGGGGCGCTGTCCGCGGTGCCCGGCACCGGCTTCGACGGTCGCTGGCAACGACGGGGCTCCCGTCGGCTCGAGGAGAAGGTTGAGACGGCGGCACAGATCGATCGCGGCTTCGGCGCGACCCAAAAACCACGCGCGCATCCACTCCGGGCGCTCGAAGAACGCCAGCGGGGGCAGGCCGGTCCGGCGGATGGAGCCGCGGCGCACGAGGCCGCTGGCGTTGATGAAGCTGATCTCGTCGAGCAGGCGGCCGGGGGCGGTGAAGCCGGCCGTGACCGGGCACAGCGCGCGCAGGGGCGCCAGCGATTCCTCCACGCCGCGAAGGCAGAACGCATGGCTCCGCGCGCGCTGCGCCGGCGACAGTGCCTCCAGCACCTGGCGCATCGTGATGCCGGAGAAGATCGTGTCGTCGACGATGGCCAGCGACGGCGCGCGCTCGACGTCGCCGAGCTGCTCGAGCAGCGGCACGCCGGTCGGGCTCACCACCGTGTAGCCACCGCGGCCGTCCTCCTCGCGGACCAGATCGACCCGCCGAACGACGGGAAACCAGCCGGCCCGCGCGTGGACCTGGCGGGCGACCCGCTCGCCGGCGGGAGCGATGCCGATGGCGAGGGAGAACGGCCCCGGAGCGCCGCGGGCGACGAGACCCTCGATCTGCTCCGGCAGCGTCAGGACCGTCACGCGCTCGGGGTCGCGTTGCGCCAGGGTCATCAGCTCCTGCGCCAGCGCCGCCGCCACCGACTGTGCCCCACAGCGCTCGCGGACATCGGCGAGCAGATCGTCGTGAATGTAGAGACGGGTGGGGGTTGGCGTGTCGCTCACGGCTCAGGCGGCGCGCGAGGCCGGCGCGCTGGCGGCGCGCGAGCGGGGCGCGGCGAGCACCAGCGCGAACCGCTCGTCGGCGTCGGTGTGCCAGGCGACGGGACGCAGCCCGGCTCCCGCCAGCATGGCCCGCGTCGAGGCCCGCGTGAACTTGTAGGAGCTCTCCGTCCAGATCGTCTCCGACGCCTCCAGGCGCAGGGTGAGGTCGATCGCGCGGATGTGGACCCGCTGCGCGCGCGCGGACACCAGGTGCATCTCGATGCGCTGCTCGGCCGCGTTGTAGAAGGCGTGGTGACGGAACGCGTCGGGCTGGAAGTCGGCGCCGAGGCTGCGGTTGACCACGCGCAGGATGTTGCGGTTGAACTCCGCGGTCACGCCGGCAGCATCGTTGTAGGCGGCCTCGAGCGCTGCGTGGTCCTTCACGAGGTCGACGCCGAGCAGCAACCGATCGCCGCGACGGAGCAGCCCGCGGACCTGGGCCAGGAGCGCGCACCGGGCGGTCGGGTCCAGGTTGCCGATGGTGCTCCCGAGAAACAGCACCAGGCGCCGGCCGGTCGGGGCGGGAACGTGAGGGAGGTGACGCTCGAAGTCCCCGATGACCGCGTGCACGTCCAGGGCCGGGTCCTCGGCCAGCAGCCGGGCGGCCGACGCGGCCACCGTCGTCTCGTCCACGTCCACGGGCGTGTAGCGCAGGGGCGTGCCACCGCGAGCGGCGAGCAGGCGGCGCGTCTTGAGCGAGAAGCCCGAGCCCAGCTCGACGACGTCGGCCGGCGTCAGCGCGCGCATCAGCGTCGGGGCCAGGGCCTCGAGCAGCGCCTCCTCGGTGCGGGTGAGGTAGTACTCGGGCAGCCGCGTGATCTCGTCGAAGAGCTGTGAGCCGGCCGCGTCGTAGAAGTACTTGGGGGGCAGCGAGCGCGGGCGTCCGCCCAGCCCCCGCCGCACGTCCTCGGCCATGGCCTTCAGACGCGTGTGAGCATCAGCATGGACATCGATCCGGTAGCGCACGATCGGCTCCTTGCCTCCGCTGGGCAGCGAGGGCGGCGACGCCGGTCAGGCGTCGTCGGCCAAGCGGATCCCGGAGAACTGCCAGCGGGCGTCGGGGGGGAAGAAATTGCGATAGCTCGCCCGGAGGTGCGACTGCGGGGTCACGCAGGAGCCGCCGCGCAGCACCATCTGACTCACCATGAACTTGCCGTTGTACTCGCCGACGGCGCCCGGCGGCGGCCGGTAGCC
>JBKOZA010000225.1:0-7293 GCA_046725675.1 Candidatus Methylomirabilota bacterium | reverse complement strand
GGGCCACGCTGAGCGGGCAGCTGGCGACGGCGACGCGCCGCAGCGCCGCGGCGCGAGCGCTGCGGGAGGCCGGGCCCCTCACGCCGGCCTGGACGCATCTGACTGGCGACGAATCGAGCCGGGCCGGCCTCGACGCCGTCGCGCGCGAGGCGCCGGAGGCCCGGCCTGCGCTCGGTGGCGAGGCGCTCCTGCAGCTCGGGGTGCCCCAGGGCCCGGCCGTCGCCACCGTGCTGGCGGCGCTGCGCGACGCGCGCCTGGACGGGGCGCTCCGCGACCGCGCCGGCGAAATCGACTACGTGAGAACGTGGCTGTCGAGCCGGACACCGGCCCCCGAGAGGCGGACGCCGTCGGGGGACTCACCCGAGGAGGGATGACGTGGGCCCGAAATTCATCTTCGTGACCGGTGGCGTCGTCTCCTCGCTCGGCAAGGGACTGGCGGCAGCCTCGATCGGCGCGCTCCTCGAGGCGCGCGGCTACCGTGTCGCCCTCCAGAAGATGGATCCCTACATCAACGTCGACGCCGGCACGATGAGTCCTTACCAGCACGGCGAGGTCTTCGTCACCGACGACGGCGGCGAGACCGACCTCGACCTCGGGCACTACGAGCGGTTCACCTCGGCCCGCGTGACGCGCGACGACAACATCACCACCGGCAAGGTCTACTTCTCGGTCATCCAGAAGGAGCGCCGGGGCGACTATCTCGGGCGAACGGTCCAGGTCATCCCCCACATCACCGACGAGATCAAGGCCAGCGTGCGCCGGGTGGCCCGCGACACCGACATCGTCATCGTCGAGGTGGGCGGCACCGTCGGCGACATCGAGAGCCTGCCGTTCCTGGAGGCCATCCGCCAGCTCAAGAAGGACGTCGGCAAGGACAACGTGCTGTATGTCCACCTGACGCTCGTGCCGTTCATGCAGGCCGCGTCAGAGCTCAAGACGAAGGCGACGCAGCACTCGGTGAAGGAGCTGCGGGCGATCGGCATCCAGCCCGATATCCTGTTGTGCCGCACCGACCGCTACCTGCCGCCCGGGATCAAGTCGAAGATCGCCCTCTTCTGCGACGTCGAGGAGGAGGCGGTCATCACGGCCAAGGACGTGGAGACGGTGTACGAGGTGCCCCTGGTGTTCCACCGCGAGGGCCTCGACGAGATCGTCATCAAGCTGCTGGGCCTGGAGGCGCGGCCCATCGACCTCTCCCGCTGGGAGGCGGTGGTGCGGCGCGTGAAGTCACCGCGGGAGAGCACGCGCATCGCGGTGGTCGGCAAGTACGTCGAGCTCAAGGATTCCTACAAGAGCCTCACCGAAGCGCTGGTCCACGGCGGCATCGCCAACGACGCCCGGGTCGAGGTGGCCTGGGTGGACGCCGAGCACATCGAGCGCGATGGCGCCGTCGCCCACTTCACCGACGTGCACGGCATCCTCGTGCCGGGCGGCTTCGGCGACCGTGGCATCGAGGGCAAGATCGCGGCGGTGCGCTACGCGCGCGAACACGGCGTGCCGTACTTCGGGATCTGCCTGGGCATGCAGTGCGCGGTGATCGAGTACGCCCGCCACGTGTGCCGACTGGCCGGCGCCAACTCCTCGGAGTTCGCGGCCGACGCCCCCCACCTCGTGGTCGACCTGTTGCCCGAGCAGCGCACGCTGGCCGACAAGGGCGGCACCATGCGCCTGGGCCTGTACCCTATCCTCCTGACCGAGGGCTCGCGCGCCTCCCGCCTGTACGGGCAGGGGATCATCCAGGAGCGGCACCGCCACCGCTACGAGGTGAACAACGACTACCTCAAGACGCTCGAGAAGCACGGGCTGGCGGTCTCGGGGATCTGGGCCGAGAAGCAACTCGTGGAGATCATCGAGCTGGCGGATCATCCGTACTTCGTGGCCGGGCAGTTCCATCCGGAGTTCCGCTCGCGCCCGTGGGATCCGCATCCCCTCTTCGCCGGCTTCGTGAAGGCGGCGCTCGAACACGGGGCGCGGGGACACTCGTGAGCCCGGTCCCGCGCCAAGTAGCCGTCGCTCCCGGCGTGACGATCGGCGGCGGGGGCCCGCTCGTACTGATCGGCGGACCGTGCGCGATCGAGAGCGAGGCGCACGCGCTGATGACGGCGGAACGGCTGGCGGCGATCGCCGCGTCGCGCCGCGTGCCGTTCATCTACAAGTCCTCCTACGACAAGGCCAACCGTTCCTCGGTCCACAGCTACCGGGGCCCCGGGCTGGAGGAAGGGCTGCGCATCCTGCGCACGGTGCGCGCGACGCTCGGGGTGCCGGTCCTGTCCGACGTCCACCAGGTGAGCGAGGTGGATCCTGCGGCCGAGGTGCTCGACGTGATCCAGATCCCCGCCTTCCTGTGCCGCCAGACCGACCTCTTACTGGCCGCGGCCGCCACGGGCAAACCGGTGAACATCAAGAAGGGCCAGTTCGTGGCGCCCCGCGACATGCGAAACGTCGTCGACAAGATTCTCTCCAAGGGCAACGAAGCTATCCTGCTGACCGAGCGGGGCGCCACGTTCGGGTACAACAATCTGGTGGTGGACCTGCGCGGCTTGCAGATCATGCGCGAGTTCGGGTATCCGGTCGTGTTCGACGCCACCCACTCCGTGCAGCTGCCGGGCGGCGCCGGCGATCGCTCCGGCGGCGAACGCCAGTACGTGCAGGGGCTGGCCCGGGCCGCGGTGGCCTTCGGCATCGACGCGCTCTTCATGGAGATGCACGAGGACCCCGACCGCACGTTGCCCGACGGGCGGCCACTGTCCGACGGGCCCAACATGTTGCGCATCGATGACCTGCCACGCTTGCTGGACCAGCTGCTGGCGATCCGCGCGAGCCTGGGACGGTCGTGAGCGCGCCCTCTCGGCGCGACCCGCGGGCGCTGGCCGAGCGCGTGCTGCGCATCGAGGCCGAGGCGATCCTGGGCCTGCTGCCCAAGCTCGACGAGCGGTTCGCCCGGGCCGTGGACGTGATCCACCGCTGCCCCGGCCGTGTCATCGTCACCGGCATGGGCAAGTCGGGGCACATCGGCGGCAAGATCGCCGCCACGCTGGCGGCGACGGGAACGCCTGCCTATTTCCTGCACCCGGCCGAGGGCGCCCACGGCGACATCGGCATGGTGGCTCGCAACGACGTGGTCGTGGCGCTGTCGAATTCGGGCGAGACCGACGAGATGCTGGCCATCCTGCCCTCGCTCAAGCGGCTCGGTGTCCCGATCGTGCTCCTCACCGGCAATCCGAAATCCACGCTGGCGAGCCAGTGCGAGGTCGTGCTGGACGTGAGCGTGGCGGAAGAGGCGTGCCCCATGAACCTGGCGCCGACGGCTTCCACCACGGCCGCGCTCGCCCTGGGAGACGCTCTGGCGATGGCGCTACTCGACCGGCGTGGGCTCCGCCCCGAGGACTACGCGGCGCTGCACCCGGCCGGTACGCTCGGCTGGCGCGCCCTCTTCCGCGTGGCCGACCTCATGCACGGCGGGGACACGATCCCGCTGGTCGGCGAGCAGGCTGCGCTGCGCACCGCGGTCGAGGAGATGACGCGGCCGCGCGCACGCTCCGCGGCGGCCGGCGAGTCCCCGCACGCGTGCGGCATGACGACGGTCGTCGACGCCGAGGGCCGTCTCGTGGGGGTGATCACCGACGGCGACCTCAGACGGCTGCACCTGCGCGGAGGCTCCTTCGAGACGCTTCGGGCCGGGGAGGTCGCGAGCCGGTCGCCCAAGACGATCGGGGCCGACGACCTCGCCGCCAAGGCGCTCGAGGTGATGGAAGGGACCATCACCACGCTCGTCGTCGTGGACGAGGCCCGGCGTCCGCGCGGCGTCATCCACATGCACGACATCTTGCGGGCGAAGATCGTCTAGTCGCGCTTTTCGCTTTTGACTCCGGAAGCCCCGTGATAGGCTGGTACCAAAATTGCACATGGCCATGCGTAACCTGGCGCGTGTGATCCTCGCCGTGGTCGTCGTGTTCGTCGTCGGGGTCACGGGGATCCTCGTCGTCAGGAGCCGCTCGGCCCGGATCGAATCCGTCGGGCCGGCGCCGTCCACCGCCGACCTGCAGATCAAGGAAGTCGATCTCGAGGAGGAGGCCAAGGGCGTGCGCTGGCGACTGAAGGCCGAGCAGGCGCTGATGTTCGACAAGGAAGGCCAGACTCAGCTCCGCAAGCTCGTCGCCAACATCTACCAGAGCGAGCGCTCGTGGACGATCGTCGGCGACGAGGGGGACCTCGACCGCGCCACCAACAACGTGGAGGTCCGGCGCAACGTCGTGGTGACTTCCAACGACGGGCTGCGGCTGGAGACCGCGGTGCTGCGCTGGGAGGCCAAGGACAAGCGCCTGTGGACCGACACCGCGGTGACGGTCACGCGCAGCGGCTCGGTGGTGCGCGGTAGCGGTCTCGACGTCCGGATGGAGGATGAAGCGACGACGATCACCGGTCCGGTCCGCGCCACGTTCGTGACGGGCAGCAAATCACAATGAGATCGCGGGCTCCGCTGGTCGTGACGGTCGCACTGGCCCTCGCCTCGGTGGAGTGCTCCACGTCGATGATGGCGGCGCCCCGGCTGGGCGTGCTGGCGGCGGCCGCGGCGGGGGCCCAGCCGGCCACGAGCGACAAGACGCCGGCGCGGCCCCGGGAGGAGCGCGGGCAGCCGGTCACCGTCGATTCGGACAAGATGGAGCGGTTCGGGAAGGAGAGCCTAGTCGTCTTCACCGGCAACGTGGTCGCCCGGCAGAACAGCTCGGTGCAGTACGCGGATCGGATGGAGGTCTACCTGGACGAGAAGGGTGACCGGATCCTCCGGACCGTCTCGACCGGCAACGTGCGCATCATCACGAAGGACTGCCGGACCGGCACCGCCCAGCGCGCCGAGTACCACGACCTCGAGCAGCGCGTCGTGCTGATCGGCAACGCGCGCGTGTGGCAGGAGGACAACGTCGTCAGCGGAGAGAGCATCGTCATCTATCTCTCCCAGGACCGATCGGTCGCCGAGGGTGGCAAGCAGGGGCGTGTGAAGGGCATCTTCTACCCGCGCGACGCGAACAAGGACGGCACCACGACGGCCTCCAAGCCGGCCGCGTCGTGCGCCAACTGACGGCATGGAAGGCCTCGTCGCTCAGGGACTGCAGAAGTGGTTCAAGCACCGCAAGGTGGTCGACAACGTCTCCCTGGACATCCACCGCGGCGAGGTGGTGGGGCTGCTGGGCCCCAACGGGGCCGGCAAGACGACCTCGTTCTACATGATCGTCGGCTTGCTGCCGACCGAAGGCGGACGTATCTTCTTGGAAGGACAGGAAATCACCGCGCTTCCCATGTACCGGCGCTGCCGCATGGGGGTGGGCTATCTGCCGCAAGAGTCGTCGGTCTTCAGGAAGCTGACCGTCGAGGAAAACCTCATGGCGATCTTGGAGACGCTCGAGCTGACCGCCGACGAGCGGCGGGAGCGCGCGCGTGAGCTCCTCGCCGAGCTCGACTTGACGCCGCTGGCGCCCTACCCGGCCTTCACGCTGTCGGGCGGCGAGCGGCGCCGACTGGAGATCACGCGGGCGCTCGTCACCTCACCCCAGTACCTGCTCCTCGACGAGCCCTTCACCGGCATCGACCCCATCGCCATCGCGGACATCCAGGAGATCATCGCCAGGCTTCGCGACCGCGGCATCGGCATCCTCATCACCGATCACAACGTGCGCGAGACGCTGGCCATCACCGACCGGGCCTACATCCTCTACGACGGCAAGATCCTCGTGTCCGGCACGGCCAGCGAGATCGCCAACAATCCGATCGCCCGGGAGATCTATCTCGGGGAGAAATTTGCCCTCTAGCGGGCACGGGGACGAGACGTAGCCATGGCCATGGAAGCGCGCCTCTCACTTCGGCAGAGCCAGCGGGTCGTCATGACGCCGCTGCTGCAACAGGCTATCCAGCTGCTCCAGCTCTCCACCCTGGAGCTGCAGGAGGTCGTGCAGAAAGAACTGCTCGAGAACCCCCTCCTGGAAGAGGTGCCCACCGAGACCGAGAACGCCGAGGCGCCGGCGGCGACTGCCACGCCGGACGCGCCGGCGCCCACCCCGGTGGAGCCGGCCCCGATCGAACCCTCGCCCAGCAGCGAACGGCAGACCGACGACCTGCCGTTCGACCTCACGGCGGTGATGTTCGACGACCACGAGGAGCGCTCGCTGGTCGCGCAGGAGGATCGCGAAGAGCTGCCGTTCGAGAACATCGTTCGCTCGGTCAGCTCGCTGACCGACCACCTGGACGAGCAGCTGCGCTTCACCATCGAGGATCCGCTACACCGCCGCATCGGGAGCGAGATCATCGGCAACCTCGACGAGGACGGCTACCTGCGCGCCGAGCTGAGCGAGATCGCCGAACGGTGCCAGACGACCCTCGACCAGGTCGAGAAGGTGCTGGCGCTGGTCCAGGCGTTCGATCCCCCCGGGGTGGCGGCCCGGTCCATCCAGGAATGCCTGCTGATCCAGCTCAAGACCGATCCCAACCCCGATCCGGTCTCGGTGGAGATCGTCGAGCAGCACTTCGACGAGCTGAGCCGTCGACGGTATCCGGACATCGCCCGGGCGCTGAAGCTGCCGCTGGACCGCATCATGGAGTCGGTCGAAGAGATCATGGGCCTGGAGCCCAAGCCGGGGCGGCGCTTCGGCGGCAGCGACTCGCGCTACATCGTGCCCGACGTCGTCGTGCACAAGATGGGCAGCGAGTACGTCGTCGTCCTCAACGAGGACGGCATCCCCCGCCTGCGCGTGAACTCGCTGTATCGCTCGTTGCTGCGCAGCTCGGGCGACGACGCCCGGGCCTACGTCGAGCAGAAGCTGCGCTCGGCGGTGTGGCTCATCAAGTCGGTGGACCAGCGACAGCGCACGCTGCGCAAGGTCACGCAGTCCATCGTGAAGTTCCAGCGCGACTTCCTCGACAAGGGACTGCCCTGCTTGCGGCCGCTGTCGCTGCGCGACGTCGGCGAGGACATCGGCATGCACGAGTCGACCATCAGCCGGGTGACGACCAACAAGTACGTCGAGACCCCGCAGGGCCTGTTCGAGCTGAAGTTCTTCTTCCACAGCGGTATCGCGTCCGGCGACGGGGAGATGGTGTCCTCCGTCTCCGTCAAGAAGATGATCCAGGACCTGCTCGCCAACGAGGATCCCGCCAAGCCGCTGTCCGACCAGGAGGTCGCCCAGATCCTCAAGGGCCGTGGCCTCACGATCGCCCGGCGCACCGTGGCGAAGTACCGCGAGGAGCTCGGCATCCTGCCGTCCCACCAGCGGCGCCTGGCGCCCAAGCGGCGGTGACCGA
>JBKOZA010000224.1:0-2986 GCA_046725675.1 Candidatus Methylomirabilota bacterium | reverse complement strand
CCAGGCGCGCCGACACGTCGCGGCAGTACTCGTTGTAGAGCGGCGAGGTCCGGAACGCCTCGTCGCGGGGCGCCTGGGCGTCGATGGCGACTTCGCTCGACGTGCGCCCCGGGCGCGCGGTCATCACCGCGATCCGCGTGGACAGGTAGACGGATTCGTAGACGCTGTGGGTCACGAACACCACGGTCCAGCGCTGACGGGCCCACAGCGCTCGCAGGTCGTTGTCGAGTTTGAACCGGGTGATCTCGTCGAGGGACGCGAACGGCTCGTCCATCAGGAGCAGCCGCGGGTGGGTGACCAGCGCCCGGGCGATCGACACCCGCATCTTCATGCCGCCCGACAGCTCGCGCGGATGGGCGCGCTCGAAGCCCTCGAGCCCCACCATCTCGATCGCCTCCCGCACGCGGGCCTCCGCTTCGTCGGGCGCGATCCCGCGCAGCTTCAGCGGGAGCAGGACGTTCTTGAACACGGTGGCCCACGGCATGAGGGTCGGGTCCTGGAACACGAAGCCGATGTCGCCGCGCGACAGCCCCGCCCCCGCGCCCGGCCACTCGATGCGGCCGCCGGAGACCTCGCCGAGGCCGGCCACCAGCCGCAGCACCGTGCTCTTGCCGCACCCGGAGGGGCCGAGCAGGCTCAGGAACTCGCCTTCGCCCACGTCGAGGTCCAGACCCCGGAGGGCGACGACGCCGTTGGCATAGACCTTGTCGACCTTCTGCAGCCTGGCGATCACGCCTTCTTGAGATGCATCCCGTGCTTCTTGTTGACGAACTGCAGCGTGTAGGCGCGCTTGAGATCGAGGTCGGCCGCGTAGAGCCCCGCTTCGACCATGGTCGCGTGGAAGTCCTTCCAGCGCGCATCGGACATGGCGCCGATGCCGAGCGTCTCGGCGTCGCCGGAGTCCACGATCCCGTACTTCTTCAGCGTCGCGCGGCTGTGCGCGATCTGGTCGTCGGTCATCTCCGGGTTGTCCTTCTTGATGAGCGCGTTGGCCGGGCCGGGATCGCCGTACAGGTAGCTGTACCAGCCTTCGATGGTGGCGTTCACGAACCGCTGCACCACGTCCGGCTTCTCGTTGACCAGCTTCCAGGACGTCTCGATCGTCGTGGCGTAGCTCGAATAGCCGGCGTCGGCCAGCAGGTGGACGACGATCTTGGCGCCCGCCTGCTCGATCTTGTACGGCTCGCTGGTGACGAAGCCCTGCTGGATCGCCGACTTGTCGGCGAGGAACGGCGCCATGTTGAACGTGTACGTCCGGATCTGGTCGTCGGTGTAGCCGAACTTGACGCGCAGGAACTGCCAGTAGCCCGCCCGCGCCACCGGCGAGATCATGATCGGCTTGCCCTTCATCGCCGCCAGCGAGTCGTTGCCCTGGCCGGCGTGGGCGATGAGCACCTGCGGATCCTTCTGGAACACCGTGCCGACGCACAGCATCGGGATGTTGTTCTTGACGTAGTTCAGCGCGCTGAAGCAGTTGCTGCCCATGTTGAAGTCGATCGCCCCGGCGGCCAGGAGCTGGGGATGGTTGATCTGCGGCCCGCCCATACGGATCGTCACGTCCAGGCCGGTCTTCTTGTAGAGACCGGTGGCGACCGCCTGGTAATAGCCACCGTGCTCGGCCTGGGCCTTCCAGTTGGTGCCGAACGTCAGCTTGTCGAGCTTCTGGGCCGACGCCGGCGGCGCCCCCCGGGGCGCGAGCGCGCCGGCGATCGCCCCGGCGGTCGTCGTGAGGAACGAGCGACGGGTGTTCATCGTCCAGCCTCCCCGGAGCTCTTGGGCGCCAGCCGGATCTCCCGCCGGGGGCTCCGATAGATGGCCTCGAGCAGCTGGGCCAGGCGGGCCGTCTTGGCCTCGCACATCTGGCGGCCCTTGTCCGGCGACGAGCGGTGAGGGTTGCCGATCGCGCCGGTCTTGGACAGATCCGAGGCGACCCAGGCCTCGATCACGTCGTTGCCCTTGAACGAGTAGCCGATGTCCGGCGTCGGATCGAAGACGTAGCCCTCGGCCCGGTCCATGTGGACGAGCGCCGGGGTGAGGTGTCGGACCATCGAGGTCTCCGAGTCGCCCGAGTGCATCGCGATGGCCGCCTCCTCCGGCGCCACCAGCCCCGGCACCTGCCCGATGCCGCCCAGGAAGATCTTGAAGACTCTCAGATCCGTCTCGATGCGCAGGTCACGGAAGACATCGTCGAGCGTGCCGACGTTGCCGCCGTGGCTGCCGAGCAGCACGAGCTTCGTGAAGCCGCTGCGGGCCACCGACAGCGCCAGATCCTTGAGCACCATGCGCAGGGTCTCGCCACTGAAGGTCAGCGTTCCCGGAAAGGTGGTGTGCTCGGTGCTCTTGCCGAAGTTGGTCGGCGGCAGCGCCAGCACCATCACGTCGTCGGGGAGGCGGGCCAGCGCCGCCCCCAGCAGCTCCATGCCGACGAGCGTGTCCGTGATGAGCGGAAGGTGGGGCCCGTGCTGCTCGACCGCGCCGACGTTGATGACGGCGGTGGCGTTGCGATCCTGCTTCGCGATCGCGTCGATCTCCTGCCACGTGTAGTAGGCCCAGTAGCGACCGGGCGGGATCGACCCGTGGAGCCCGGTGCCGAGCGCGTCCGGCAGCGTCTTCAGCATGCGCGTCTCCCCGGGGGCGTCAGCCCCCCGCTGCGATCGTCTGCTGCCCGGGGACCCGGGCGGCCAGGGCCGGTCGGATCTCGGCCCAGAAGCGTCCAAGCTGCTCGAGGGTCTCCGGCCGTCGCATGCCGGGCAGGTGCGGGAAGATCAGCAGCGCCTCGAAGCCGAGCTCCTCCTGCATCTCGAGCAGCGTGTCACGGGCCTGCTCCGGGGTGCCGACCACCCATGACTTCCCGGCCATGCGCTCCTCGAGCGTGAAGGGAGGGCGGCTGGCCAGCGCGGGGTTGCGCCGGATGATGTTCGGCCAGAGCAGCTTGGTGAGCTCGTCGTGTCCCCGCCGCGCGGTCCGGATCGCCGCCGCGGCCGAG
>JBKOZA010000223.1:0-7097 GCA_046725675.1 Candidatus Methylomirabilota bacterium | reverse complement strand
GACGCGGGCACCACGCTCGACGCCGCCGCGCTCACGCGGGTCGCCGACGCGTTGCAGGCGGTGGTGGAATCGCTGGGTTCGTCGGCCGCGCGCCTGGGGAGCGCGAGAACCTAGGAACCCACCCGCGCCAGCAGCGAGTGGGCGCGCGCCAGGTCGGCCGCCGGCACCAGCACGACGACCTCGCCCTGGGCCCCGACCGTGAACGGGTGCACCGAGTGGGCCAGGCGCGACCGGAGGAATGCGGGGATGTCCTCGCTTTCGAGCAGGCTCTTCACCACCACCGCCTCGGCCTGATCGCAGCGGCGGACCTCGACCAGCGAGCGCTCGCCCGCGCGCGCCGGCGGGTCGGCGGCCCGCCGCGGAAAGGGGATGACCCGGCCCGGAGGTCGCTGCATACGGTCGAATGATACCCCCGCCCGAGGCCGTCGGCTCGGGAGCCCCGGGTGGAGAGCGACCTCGTCCGGAGCGGGGTCGGGCCTGGCGAGGTCGAGCGTCGTCATGGTCACACCGTGCGGTGGCAGGCCGAGACGCGCCGCAATGACAGGTCTAGTTGGTGATCTCCGTTCCAAACGCCTTGCGGAGATCTGTGATCGTGTGCTGTGACCGGGTACAACGACCACCGCATCGACACGCCTTCGCAGTCTTGGCTTCCTCAGGCGTGGAGCAGAGGGTTACCGTCAACTCGCCACCGCACGGGTGGAGAACCGCATACTGACCGCTCCCCTGAATCCAGGCGGCCGTTGTGCCCCATTCGCGTTGTGCTATTGCTTGCCACGGCATGTGGGAATCACCTCACCAACAGTATGCCCCAACCGGACGGCTGTAGATGAGCCAAACGTCTTTGATCGCTGTATGGCCGGCGATGTCCCGTGCTGGAAGCAGACGACGTCTGGTCCTCATGTGTGCGGAATAGCTGGAGGCGTGCCGTCGCGATGCCAGTGCGGAATAGAGGCGCCGGCCCCACCCGGGGCAAACATCGGGTTGGTCTGGAAGGTCGCCCGCCGTTCACCCTCGGTGATGTGCGAGAGCGACAGCCGGTAGGTGTGCGGTTTCAGTCGGGCGAGTAGACGGCGTCGATCCGGCCGTAGGCGCCCAGCGGCGCGACGACGACGCGATCGATCGCCATCGTGTGCGCGCGTGTGGCGACGGCAGGTCGGGCGGCCGGCGCGTCGCCCGCGTGTGAAACGAAGCCGAGCGTGATGTGCGGCAGGTATCGCTGCCGGACGAGTGCGTAGCCGTATCGCTCGGCGTTGGCGACCAGCTCGCGATCGCCGCCGAATGCGCGTCGCGTCGCCTCGACCACGGCCGCGTTCGCGACGGGGTCGAGAAGCCCGTCGGCCAGGGCGAGCGCATCCTCGTGCGCGGACTGCAAAGCCCGGCGCTCCGGCCCATCGGGCACCGCGCACCAGAACACGAACCCCTGCCCGAACCTCTGGATAGGCCCGAGCGGGATCGTGCGACCCCGCAACGCCTCCTCGAGCCGCGCGACGAAGGCGCGTAGGCGGACGCGTGGCGCGGCACGGAGCGCGCACTGGGTCAGGGTGACGTGGGGCAGCGAGTCGGGACCGAGGACCTGCTCGGCCCCGGGCGCGACGAGCGCGTCGGCCAGCTCGTACGCCGCCCGGATCGTCGGCGGATCGGGCCGGATCACCAGCGCGACGATCCCGGTGACTGACTCGGGCAGAGGGATCTCACGGATCCCGAGCTGATCGACACTCGCCTCGTCGGGCATGGGCCGTCTCCTTGACATACGCAGCATCGCCGCGACCCGAGCCGGCGCCAATTCCCTGCGAGGTCAGTGGCAGCAGCTCACTTACTCGGCAGGTAATTGTCTCGACGTCGCGCTCTCGTACACTGTCCGCGTGCGACGCGCCGTCTCCGATCAGGGGACCCGAGCCTCCGCCACCGCCTTCGGAGCCCTGCTCAGGCACTGGCGGGTGGCCCGCCGGATGAGCCAGCTGGCGCTGGCCGCCGAGGCTGCGATCTCCGCCCGTCACCTCTGCTTTCTCGAGCGAGGCCGCGCGCATCCGAGCCGCGAGATGATCCTGCTCCTGGCCGGCGTGCTCGAGGTCAGCCTGGGGGAGCGCAACGCCCTGCTGCTGGCGGCCGGCTACGCGCCCGTCTACGGCCGGCGCGATCTCGAGGCGCCCGAGGTCGAGCACATCCGGCGCGCGTTCGAGTTCGTGCTGCGGCAGCAGGAGCCCTATCCCGCCATCGTCGTGGATGGCGCCTGGGATGTCGTCATGCGCAACGGGGCCGCCGGTCGGGTCTTCGGCCTGTTCCTGGCCGACGCGGCGCTGCGCCCGGAGCACGCGCGGAACGCGATGCACACGATCTGTCACCCCGCGGGCCTGCGCCGGTTCATCGTCAACTGGGAGGAGTTCGCGGGGCCGCTGATCCAGACGATCCATCGTGAGGCGGCCGGCGGCCTCGAGGCATCCGTCGGCCTGCGCGATGCGCTGCTGGCGTACCCGGGCATGCCGGCCCGTTGGCGCACGCCCGATCCGCGCGCTCCCGTCCCTCCCGTGCTCACCATGCGTCTGCGCCGCGACGACGTCGCGCTGGCGTTCTTTTCCACGCTGACGGCCCTGGCCGTTCCGCGCGACGTCGTGCTCGAGCAGCTTCGCATCGAGTGCTTCTACCCGGCCGATCGAGCGACCGACGTGGCCGTGCGCCAGCTCGCGGGCGCGAGCGACCGAGGGGCGTGAGTCAGGCGAGAGGCGGGAGGTCGCGGGCGGCGGGCAGGTCCGGGAGCGAGGTGGCGGCGCGCACGCCCCGGACGATGGCGTGGGCGACCGCGTCGGCGGCCACCAGCCCCAGCCTGGTGACGTCGGCCCCGGCCTGACCGACCGACAGCGCGAACAGCGTGTCGCCGTCGAAGGCGGTGTGCGGCGGCGACAGCGCGCTGGCGAAGCCCAGCATGCCGAGCGAGGCGACCTTGGCGGCCTCCGCCTTGGTCAGCCGCGCGTTGGTCGCGACCACGCCGATCGTGGTGTGGGCGGGCCCGGCGAACCGCTCCGGCGCGCCGGCGGTGCGCAGGACGCGGGCGCTGTCCACCAGCCGCCGCCCGTCGGGCGCATCGCGGGCGCCGGCGATGAGCGTGCCGGTGTCGGGGTCGCGCACGTCGCCGAGCGCGTTGACCGCCACGAGGGCGCCCACGACGACGCCGTCCACGCGCGCGCTTGCCGAGCCGATGCCGCCGCGCATCGCGCGCAGCCGCCCGTGGATCTTCCCGACGCTGGCGCCGGTCCCGGCGCCGACGTTGCCCTCGGCGACGGGCCCGGCGACGGCGTGGCGGGCCGCCTCGAAGCCCATCTCGCGGGTGGGCCGCACGCGCCCGTCGCCCACGTTGAGGTCGAACAGGAAGGCTCCGGGCACGTGCGGTACCAGCGCGGGTCCCGCGGCATACCCGCGTCCCTGCTGCTCGAGCCAGCGCAGCACGCCCCAGATCGCCTCGCCGCCGAACCGGCTTCCGCCCCCCAGGACGACTCCGTCGACGACCCCGACGAGGTGGCGCGGATCGAGATAGTCGAGGCCGACGACGTCGTTGGCCCCGCCCCGCAGCTCGACCCCCGCCACCGCCGGCGCGTCGCAGAGCACCACGGTCACGCCGGTGAGGGCGACGGGGTCGGTGGCGTGCCCCACGCGGATGCCGGGAACGTCCGTGATCATCGCCGGGGGTCAGCGGGGTCAGGCGCTCCGGCCGGCCGGCTTGCGGCTGACCTCGGCGGCCGAGACGCGACCCAGCGCCACCTCGGCGGCGACCTCGAGACCTCGCTGGGCTAGCGCGCGGGCGAACGGCTGGTGGCGCGCCTCGCGGCTGTCGTCGGACAGGGCGACCGCGGCGGCCTCGGCCAGCGCCGCCGGCTCGGGCCGGTCCGTCGCGCGGAAGATGAACGCCATGTCGACGAGCCGGCGTGCCCACCGGCGTCGAGGCTCGGGGCCCAGCTCGCGCTCGACCACCCGGCCGACGATCGCCTCCTCGCGCTCGGCCTTGATCTGATCGCTGACGACGAGCTTGCTCTCGCGGGTCTGCAGCAGATCGAGCGCGTCGGCCTGAACGGCCTCGGGGTCCAGGAACCAGCCGGCCAGCTCCGGCAGCTCCAGCAACGCGCGCGCGCGTTCCACCAGCGCCGGATCGGCGGCGACGTCGGGAAGCGGCGCTGGCGGGCTCGGCCTGAAGAGGCGCTCCCACCGGGTGAACGCCGGGGGCGGCGTCGTGCCGAGTGTCCGGTGCAGGGCCACCGCCTCGCCGGTCACGGCCAGCGCCCGCGCCGGCTCGACTTCCACCCATGGCAGCTTCTGGGACGCGCGGAGCGCGGCCAGTTCCCGCTCCAGGCGCTTCTTGGTGATCTCGCCCCCGGCGGCGTCCATCACCCCGACCTCGTCGTTCACGATGAGCGAGCACAGCGAGTGGCCGCCCCACGCGCCCTCGAAGAGCAGCCACACCGCCCGGGAGCCGCTGCCGTCCACGCCGCTCAGCCAGGCCCGCACCGCCCGCTCGGGTCGTCGCTCGACGACCGGTCGGGGTGCCGGCCGCGGTGGGGGCTGCACACCACGCTGGGCGAGCCGGTAGAGGGCCCGGCGTGCCGCGCGGCGGAGGGTGTGGTCCGAGGCGAGGGCCTCGAGCACCGGCAGGGCCGCGGCGTCGTGGGCATCCGCGAACGCGCGCAGAAGGTCGTCGACGGCCACCTGATCGGCGGCGGCCAGCGCGGTCAGCGGCGCGACGTCGAGGCGGGAGGGATCGGCCAGGGCGGCGTCGAGAGCGCGGCGGCAGGCGGCGGCGTCGGTGTCCACTCGGGGATCCGCCGGGTTACCGCCAGCCGAGGCGGAAGAAGGGGTGGGCCGGCGCGTCGTAGAAGTGAACACGCCGTGCGTAATCCAGCGCCCACGCGTAGTGCTCGAAGCGCTCGGCCAGCCGGGCATAGAGCGACGCCGTGTCACGGGCCGGCCGGCGGCTGGTGGCCCGGCCGTGC
Source organism: Candidatus Methylomirabilota bacterium (assembly GCA_046725675.1). Classification (GTDB taxonomy): domain Bacteria; phylum Methylomirabilota; class Methylomirabilia; order Rokubacteriales; family CSP1-6; genus AR5. Next base: position 2,121 of record JBKOZA010000223.1, on the reverse strand, counting down.
TCGGAGACGAAGCGGTACGCTCGCCGGCCCTGCGAGACGTAGTAGCCGGTGGAGGCCACCCGCTCGACGCGCTCGCGAAACAGGCCGGTCATGAACAGCGTGTAGTCGCCGATGTGACGCCGCACCGACACCTCGCGCTCGGGCTCGAAGTGCGCCGCGCGCTCGTCCCACGCCGCCTGCGCCTCGAGCAGCAGGTCGACCACCGTCTCGAGCCGCGGCATCGTGACGCCGACGGGGAAGAGCTGCTCGGTGCGGGCGAACCGGGTGAGCAGGTCGGCCAGGTAGGCGGCCACCGGCGCGTCGCCGAGCGCCAAGTCGTGGAAGCTCGCCTGCACCGCGCGATCGAAGAATCGCCGGAGCTCCACGAGCGAGATGATAGCAAATCCTCCCCCAGGCCAGTTGCCCGGCCGCCGCCCCGCCCGTAGAATTTCCGCATGACCGATGCGCCGAGCACCCGATTGCCGTGGGCCATCGTGGCCGGCAGCGTGCTGCTCCTCGTGCTCCTGATCTACACGCTGTTCGGCGGCTACGTCCCGGCCAAGCGGCACGCCGCCAGCCTCGAGCGCGAGCTGCGCCAGCTCTACGCGCGCGAGGCCGAGCTGCAGACCAAGGTCGCGCAGAACGAGCAGCGACACGCGGTGCGCGAGCAACAGCTCATCGCCATCAGCGCCGAGCGCGACGCGCTGGCCCGGCGGCTCGAAGACCTCGAGCGCCAGCTCGGCGTCACGCGAAGCCCGCGGCGCTGAGGCCCGCTCGCGCTCAGGGACCGGCAGGCTTGACGCTGGGCGGGGCGCCGCTGAGGCGCGCGAGGACGTCGAAGACGATCGCGAAGTCGTAGTCTTCGAGGCCGAGGCCGCGCGCCGCCGTCATCCACTCCTGCGCCACCGACGTCAGCGGCAGCGGCACGCCCGCCGCGCGTCCCTGGTCGAGGGCGAGCTGCAGGTCCTTCTGGATCATCGCGACCTTGAACCAGGCGTCGCGCGGCATCTGGCCGAGGACGAACGGGCCGCGATACTTCACCATCGGCGAGGCGATCACCGACTTCAGCAGCGCCTCGACCGCTCGCTCGCGCGGAATGCCGGCCTTCTCGGCCAGCAGCACGGCCTCGCTGAAGGCCAGCATCTGCACGGCCAGGCCGAGATTGGCGGCGATCTTCATCGTCTTGGCGAGACCCAGCGGCCCGACGTGCGTGACCGCCGTGCCCATGGCCAGCAGCCAGGGCCGGGCCCGCTCGAGCGCGGCGGCGTCGCCGCCGACGATGAACGAGGCCTGACCCTGCTCGACCGTGATGGTGCTGCCCGAGACCGGGACGTCGAGCAGCGCGGCGCCGCGCGTCGTCACCGGGCTCTCGAGCTCGCGCACGACGAACGGGCTCACCGTGCTCATCTCGAGCAGAGTGGCGCCGGCGGCCAGGCCGGCGATGACCCCGTCGGGACCGAGGGCCACCGCCCGCAGCGCGGCGTCGTCGGTCACCATGATGAAGACGCCCTCGGCGCCTTCGGCGGCGGCCCGGGGCGACTTCGCCAGGGCCAGGCCACCCCCGACCAGATCGCGAGCCTTGTCGGCGGTGCGATTCCAGCCCGTCACCGCATGGCCGGCGGCCAGCAGCCGGCGGGCCAGCCGGCTTCCCATCGCGCCGAGGCCGACGAACGCCAGGCGGCTCATCGCGGGGGCACCCCGGCGCGCACGGCCTCTCGGAGCGCCGGCACGTTACTCGTCCGCGACCGCGATGGCGCTGATCTCGAGCTTGCAGCGCGGGTGCGTGGCCAGCCGCGAGACTTCCACGGTGGTCGTGGTGGGCAGGTGCCCGCCGAGGTACTCGGCCCAGACCCGGTTGAGGTCGTCCTGCTCGCGCACGTCGGTGAGGAAGCGCGTGGCCGACACGAGATCGGCCAGCGTGCAGCCGGCCGCCGCCAGCGTCTTCTTGAGGTTCTCCAGCGTGAGCACCGCCTGCTCACGCATCGTGGCCGGCAGGTCGAACTCCTCCTCGCGATGCGGATGGCTGTGGTACACGGCGGCGGCGGTGACGCCCGAGAGGAACACGAGCCGGCCCCGGCGGACGAGCAGGCCCGGCGCGTAGGGCATCACCACGTCGGTGCGACGGTCGGGATGGTGGACGGG
>JBKOZA010000222.1:0-1160 GCA_046725675.1 Candidatus Methylomirabilota bacterium | reverse complement strand
CGGGACGACCAGGAGCCCTGGAAGGCGGAGGAGGAGGGCGAGACCCGCGTGCCCGACGTCCTCCCGCCGTCGATCGGGCGCGGCCAGAGCCGACGGCCGTACTTCGAGGTCCTGTTCGTGTCGCCCGCCGACCGGGCCATGTGGCCGGGGATCCGGGAGACGTTCCGCCGGCTGCGGCGCGCGGAGGACGAGTTCGTGTACGAGCCTGTCGTCGTCGGAAGCTTCGAGGATGCGGTCCTGGCCGTCGTCTTCAACTACAACGTGCAGGCGATCGTCATCAGCGACGGGTTCGGCTACCAGTCGCAGTACACGGTGCCCGTGCTGCGCGAGATCCTCACCCGCCAGGTGCAGATCACCGACGCCACGCGGAGCGGCGATCTCGGGACACTCCTGGCTCAGCTGGTGCGCCGCTGGCGCCCGGAACTCGACGTCTATCTCACGACCGATCGCGACGTCGCCGGCCTCGCCGGCTCCGCCGAGGCGGCGCCCATCAGAAGGATCTTCTACGGGGTCGAGGAGCCGATGGAGGTCCACCTGGCGATCCTCGACGGGGTGAAGGACCGCTACGAGACGCCGTACTTCGACAACCTCAAGAGTTACGCCCAGCGCCCGATCGGCACGTTCCACGCGTTGCCGGTGGCCCGTGGGAAGTCGATCTTCAAGTCCAACTGGATCCGCGACATGGGCGAGTTCTACGGGGCCAACCTGTTCCTTGCCGAGTCCTCGGCGACCACCGGCGGCCTCGACAGCCTCCTCGAGCCGACCGGCAACATCAAGGTGGCGCAGGACAAGGCGGCCCGCGCGCTCGGCGGCGACCGCAGCTTCTTCGTCACCAACGGCACCTCCACGTCGAACAAGATCGTCCACCAGGCGATCCTCCGGCCGGGCGACATCGTCCTGATCGACCGCGACTGCCACAAATCGCACCACTACGGGCTCGTGCTGGCGGGCGCCCAACCGCTCTACATCGACGCCTTCCCGCTCACCCAGTTCTCGATGTATGGCAGCCTCGCCATCAAGCCGATCAAGAGAGCGCTGCTCCGGCTCAAGGCGGAAGGAAAGCTCGACCGCGCCAGGATGGTGGTGCTGACCAACTGCACCTTCGACGGCCACGTCGCCAACGTCAAGCGGACCATGCTGGAATGCCTCGCCATCAAGCC
>JBKOZA010000221.1:0-4468 GCA_046725675.1 Candidatus Methylomirabilota bacterium | reverse complement strand
CGTCCCTGGCGTGCTCGCGCTGCTGGAGCCGGTGGCGGTGCCGGCCCTGGGGCTGGCGGGCGACGACGCGCTCCACGCCCGCACGCGCGCGCTGTTCGAGGGCTACATCGCCGACGTCGAGGCCGGCGATCCGACGCGGGTGGAAACGATGGTGGACTTCTGGTTCGGGCCGGGCGCTTTCGGCCGCATGCCGGCGCCGCTCCGCGAACACATGGTCCGGGAGGCCCCGGCCAACGTTCGCGACGTGCGTGGCACGCTGCGCGAATCGTACTCGGCCGCCGCGCTCGGCCGGCTCGCGATGCCGGTGACGACCCTCGTGGGCGGCCGCAGCCCCGAGGTGACCTGGACGATCGCCCGGACGATCACCGCGCACGTCGCGAAGGGATCTCTCGTGAGGCTGGACGGCGCGGACCACGCGATGCTCACCACTCACGGCGAGGCGCTGGCCCAGACCCTGGCCGGGCTGGCGTGAGCGCGGCCGTGATAGGGTGAAACGTCCGCGATGTTGAGAGAGTGGCAGGCGTTCCAGGCCCTGGCGAAATCCTTCGTCGAGGGAGACGCCTGTCTGCGTGTCGCCGGCCTCGTCGGTCCCGCCCGCCCGCTCGTCGTCGCCGAGCTGCTGCACGCGCACCCCCGGGCCGCGGTCGTCGTCGTTCGCTCGATGGCCGACGCGCACCGCTGGGGCCAGGATCTGAAATTCTTCGGCGCCCCGGTGCTCGAGTTCCCCGAGCGGGAGCCGCGCCTGTGGCGGGGCGGTCACCACCGCGAGGCCGACGCCGAGCGCGCGGTGATCGCGCGCCGCCTCGCGGCCGGCGAGCCGGTCGTGGTCGTGGTCACGCCGGCCGGTCTCGACACGGCGCTGCCGGCGCCGGCCGACTTCTCGGCGCGCACGCTGCGCATCTGCGCGGGCGACCGGCTCGAGCGCGAGCTGCTGCTGGAGGCGTTCGAGACGGCTGGCTACGAGCGGGTGGACACCGTCGTGGAGGTGGGCCAGTGGAGCGTGCGGGGCGGCATCGTGGACATCTTCGCCCCCAGTCATCCCAGTCCCGTGCGGCTGGAGTTCTTCGGCGACGACGTGGAGTCGATCCGGCGCTTCGATCCCAGCACGCAGCGCTCGACCGACGCCCTCGACGAGCTGCTCGTGCTGCCGATCTCCGCTCCCGGCGACGACGCCCCCGACGCGGCGCGGCTGCTCGACTACACGCCGGCGGCCGCCCCGGTGATCCTCGACGCCCCGGCGCTGCTGGACGAGACGTCCGAGGAGGCGCCGGGCCGGCGACCGCTGGGCGAGGTGCTGAAGGGGCGCCCGCGCCTGGAGCTCGAGGTGGTCGCCGGCACCGGCGCCGAGAGCGTGCTCGAGACCCAGGAGGTGCCGCGGTTCTCGGGGCACTTCGCCCAGCTCACCGAGAGGCTCGGTCGCTGGCGCGCCGAGGGCTTCCGGGTCCGGCTGGTCGCCGCCGACGACCACCAGGCCGAGCACCTGCGCCAGATCCTCCGCGACCACGACGTGGAGGCGCCGATCGCCGACACGATCGACGCGCCCGAGCGGCTGGCCATCGTGGTGGGCGAGTGCTCGGCCGGCATCGCCATCGCGGCGGTGGGGCTGGTCATGCTCACCGAGGCCGAGATCTTCGGCGCGCGCCGACGCACCCTGCGCCGGCCCAAGTACCAGCGGGGCGCCGCGCTCACCGCCTTCACCGATCTCGAGATCGGCGACCTCGTCGTGCACGAGGATCACGGCATCGGGCGCTACCTCGGGCTGCGTACCATGTCGGTCGGCGACCGCGACGGTGACTTCCTGCTGCTCGAGTACGCCGAGGGCGGCCGGCTGTACGTGCCCGTCGAGCGCCTGGACCTCGTCTCCAAGTACCTCGGCGGCGACACCGACACCGCCAGGCTCGACCGCATGGGCGGCGCCTCGTGGCAACGCGTGAAGGAATCGGTGCGGGCGGCGCTGCGCGAGATGGCCGAGGGACTGCTCAAGCTCTACGCCCAGCGCGCGGTGGCCGAGGGGCACGCGTTCGCCGGCGACACCCCGTGGCAGCGCGAGTTCGAGGCCGCCTTTCGCTTCGAGGAGACGCCCGACCAGCTCCGCGCCATCGAGGAGGTCAAGGCTGACATGCAACGCACGCGGCCGATGGACCGGCTGGTGGCCGGCGATGTCGGCTACGGCAAGACCGAGGTCGCCTTGCGCGCGGCGTTCAAGGCCGTCACCGACGGCTACCAGGTGGCCGTGTTGGTGCCCACCACGGTGCTGGCCCAGCAGCACTGGTCCACGTTCACCGACCGCTTCGGGCCGTTTCCGACCCGGGTCGAGCTGCTGTCCCGCTTCCGGTCGCCGAAGGAGCAGAAGGCGGTGGTGGATGGCCTGCGGCAGGGCACCGTCGACGTGGTCATCGGCACCCACCGGATCCTGTCCAAGGACGTGTCGTTCAAGAACCTCGGCCTGCTGATCGTCGACGAGGAGCACCGATTCGGCGTCGCCCACAAGGAGCGCATGAAGCAGCTGCGGGCCTCCGTCGACGTGCTCGCGCTGACCGCCACGCCCATCCCCCGCACGCTCTACATGTCGCTCTCCGGCGTGCGGGACATGTCGGTCATCGAGACCCCGCCGCTCGATCGCCTGCCCATCGAGACGGTCGTGCGCCGGTTCAGCAAGGCCGTGATCAAGGAAGCGCTCGAGCGCGAGCTGGAGCGCGGCGGCCAGGTGTTCTTCGTGCACAACCGCGTGCAGTCGCTGCTCTCGATGACGCGCTTCATCCAGGAGCTGGTGCCGGACGCGCGCGTGATCATGGGCCACGGCCAGATGAGCGAGCGGGAGCTGGAGGCGACGATGGTGAAGTTCGTGAGCGGCCAGGCCGACATCCTGGTCTCGACGGCCATCGTGGAGTCCGGTCTCGACATCCCCGCCTCGAACACGATCATCATCAATCGTGCCGACCGCTTCGGACTCGCCCAGCTCTACCAGCTCCGGGGGCGAGTGGGCCGCGAGCGGCTCCAGGCCTACTGCTACCTGCTGGTCCCGGCCGACGGCCGGGTGGACGAGCAGGCCCAGCGGCGATTGCGGGCCCTGCAGGAGCTGACCGAGCTGGGCTCGGGGTTCAAGCTCGCCCTGCGGGACCTCGAGATCCGGGGGGCCGGCAACCTGCTGGGGGCCGAGCAGCACGGCCACATCGCGGCGGTCGGCTACGATCTTTACTCGAAGCTTCTCGCCGAAGCTGTGCAAGAATTGAGGGGCGATCGAACCGGAGTCGCCGTCGAGCCGGTCATCAGTGTCCAGGTCGAAGGGTTCTTGCCTGAGGAATATGTCCCTGAGGTCAACCAGCGGCTGGCGTTCTACAAACGGTTGGCGGGCGCGGCCGGCCCCGACGAACTGGCCGATCTGCGCGCCGAGCTCCTGGACCGCTTCGGGCCCCTGCCCGAGCCGGCCGAGCAGCTGCTCGACATCGTCCGGATCCGGATCGAGGCCCGCAACCTCGGCATCGAGCGCATCGAGGCCGGCGAGGGCAAGGCGGTGATCACGTTCAGCCCCGGCACCTCGATCGAGCCCGGGCGACTGGTCGCGGCCATCCAGGCCAGCCGCGGTCGGCTCCGGCTGCGCCGCGAGTTCACGCTGGAGGCCGCCATCACCACCGGTGGCTGGGCGGCCGTTCGCGACTCGCTCCACGGGGTCCTGCGGGGTCTCGCCACCCGATGAGGCCCCGGCTCGCGGCGGTCGGCGTCGCCGGCGTCCTGCTGGGTGGCTGCGCGCTGCCCACGATGCCGACCATGCCGGGCTGGGTGCCCTGGCTGGGGAAGAAGGCGGAGCCGGCCCGCACGGCAGCGCCCGCGCCGGCCGGGGAAAAGCTCGACACCCTGGACGCGCCGAAGCCGGGCGAGCTCCGGAAACGCCCGATCGAGGACACCGACGAGGCGGTCACCGACCGGATCATCGCCGTGGTGAACAACGACGCGATCACCCTGGCCGAGCTACAGGAGTCGGTCGTTGCCTACCGGGCCGAGAACCCCGGGGCTCGCTCGGGTCCGAGTGACGAGGACCTGCGGCGCGACTTCCTCAACCGCCTCATCGACAACCGGCTGCAGCTGCAGGAAGCCGACCGCGAGAAGATCACGGTCGAAGACGTCGAGCTGAACGAGGAGTTCCAGGAACGCATCAAGCAGTACAACGTGAAGAACGAGGAGGATTTCGAGAAGCTGATCCGCAGCCAGGGCGTGACGCTCGAATCGCTCAAGAAGCGGCTGCGCGACGGGCTCAAGGTCTCGAAGCTTATCCGGCGCAAGGTGACGCTCCGGGTGTCGGTGACCGAAGCCGAGATCAACCAGTACTTGGACGAGAACCGCGCCAAGCTGGAGACCGACCTGTCGTTCCACGCCCGACACATCCTGATCACCCCCGAGGCCGATTCCGACGTGGGCTGGGAATCGGCCAGGATCAAGGCCGAGATGCTGCGGACTCAGCTCCAGGACG
>JBKOZA010000220.1:0-1354 GCA_046725675.1 Candidatus Methylomirabilota bacterium | reverse complement strand
CGTCATCTCGATCACCGACGGGCAGATCTACCTGGAGGCCGACCTCTTCTACGGCGGCATCCGGCCCGCCGTCAACGTCGGTCTGTCGGTGTCGCGGGTGGGTGGCTCCGCGCAGATCAAGGCCATGCGGCAGGTGGCCGGAAAGCTGCGCCTCGACCTCGCCCAGTATCGCGAGCTGGCGGCCTTCGCGCAGTTCGGGTCCGACCTCGACCGCGCGACCCAGATGCAGCTAGCCCGCGGGCAGCGGATGGTCGAGCTCCTCAAGCAGAATCAGTATCAGCCGCTGCCGGTCGAGCGGCAGGTGGTGATCATCTTCGCCGGCGGGCAGGGACTGCTCGACGACCTGCCGGTCGACGTCGTCCGCCCCTTCGAGGAGTTCTTCTACGGGTTCCTCGAGCGTCGGTCCCCCCAGATCCTGGCCGAGATCCGCGACAAGAAGGAGATCAGCGACGCGCTCCGCGGGACGCTGAACCAGGCGATCGGCGAGGCCAAGGCCGAGTTCGTGGCCGCGAAAGGCATCAAGGCCGCCTGACGGCATGGCGACGCTCCGCGACATCCAGCGGCGGATCCGCTCCGTCCAGTCGACGCAGAAGATCACGCGCGCCATGAAGCTGGTGGCGGCCGCCAAGCTGCGGCGGGCCCAGGAGCGCGTCCTCGCCGCGCGCCCGTATGCCACCAAGATGGCCGAGCTGCTCGGCCATCTCGTCGTCGGCGCCGAGGGTGACGGTCATCCGCTGCTCCAGCAGCGGGAAGGCCCGCGCCGACAGATCGTCATCATCACGGCCGACCGGGGCCTGGCCGGCGCCTTCAACTCCAACATCCTGCGGCGCGCCGTCGAGCTGATCCGCGAGTCGAGCGTGGCAGAGGTCACGCTGGTCGTGGTCGGACGCAAGGCCCGCGACTTCTTTCGCCGCCGCCCGCACACGATCAAGCGAGACATGATCGGCTTCTGGGACCAGCTGGCCTATCGCCACGCCTGCGAACTGGCCGACGCGTTCATGCAGCAGTACCTGGACAACGAGCTCGACGAGGTCGTGCTGCTCTACAACGAGTTCCGGTCGGTCGCGCTCCAGCGCCCGGTCCGGGTGACGCTGCTGCCCATCCCACGCGCGGAGACGGCCACGGACGGGGCGGCCGAGCAGGTCGACTACATCTACGAGCCGAGCGCGGAAGGCATTCTGGGCGATCTGCTGCCTCGCCACGTGCGCATGCAGGTCTACCGCGCCCTCATGGAGTCGCTGGCCGGCGAGTACGGCGCCCGCATGACGGCGATGGAGGCGGCCACCAAGAACGCCAAGGAGATGATCGACGTCCTGACGATCCAGTACAACAAGGCCCGCCAGGAAAAGATCAC
>JBKOZA010000219.1:0-2911 GCA_046725675.1 Candidatus Methylomirabilota bacterium | reverse complement strand
CCCCGTCTTCACGTCCACCACGACCGGCACGTCCAGCGGCAACGCCGACGCCATGATCTCGCGGGCCAGCGTCACGATCGCCTCGACTTCCTCCGGCGGCGACTCGAACAGCAGCTCGTCGTGGACCTGCAGGAGCATGCGGCTCTGCAGCCGGCGCGCGCGCAGGGCGGTGTCCACCCGCACCATGGCGATCTTGATCATGTCGCTGGCCGTGCCCTGCACCGGCGCGTTCATCGCCATGCGCTCGGCCGCGTTGCGCGCGACCGGGTTGTTGGAACGCAGGTCGGGCAGGTAGCGACGCCGGCCCAGCAGCGTGGTGACGTACCCACGCTCGCGGCCCTCGGCCAGCGTGCGGTCGATGAAGGCGCGCACCCGCGGATGGGTGGCGAAGTACGCCTCGATGTAGCGCTGGGCCTCCTTCTGGTCGATCTTGGTCGCCTGCGACAGTCCGAACGCGGAGACGCCGTAGAGGATGGCGTAGTTGGCGCTCTTGGCGATCGTGCGCTGCAGCGAGGTGACCGTGGCCGGCTCCACCTTGAACACCTCGCAGGCCGTGCGCGTGTGGATGTCCTCGCCGCGCCGGAACGACTCGATGATGGCCGGCTCGCCCGAGAGATGGGCCAGGATGCGCAGCTCGATCTGCGAGTAGTCGGCCGCCACGAACCGCCAGCCCTCCTCCGGCACGAACGCCTCCCGGATCCGCCGGCCCAGCTCGGTGCGGATCGGGATGTTCATGAGGTTGGGATCCTGGCTGGACAGCCGTCCCGTCGCCGCCACCAGCTGGTTGAACGTCGTATGGATGCGCCCGGTCGCGGGATTCACCAGCACCGGCAGCGCGTCGGCGTAGGTGCCCTTCAGCTTCGACAGCGTCCGGTGCTCGAGGATCTTGCCAGGCAGCGCGTGCTGCAGAGCCAGCTCGGTCAGCACGTCGGCGTCGGTGGAGTAGCCGGTCTTGGTGCGGCGGATCGCCGGCAGCTTGAGCTTCTCGAACAGGATCTGCCCGAGCTGCTTGGGCGAGGCGATGGTGAACGGCTCGCCGGCCAGCTCGTGGATCTCGCGGGTGAGGTTGTCGAGGTTGCGCTCCAGCTCCTTGGCGAAGGCCTCCAGACGGGCGGGCTCCACGCGGATGCCGTGCCGCTCCATCTCGGCCAGCACCGGCACCAGCGGCCGCTCGATGTCGTCGTAGATCGCGCGCAGCGCGCGCTCGTCGAGCTCGGCCGCGGCGTGCTGCCAGTAGCGGATCAGCCAGCGCGCCCGCTCGCCCACGATGGAGCCGAGGGCGTCGTCGACGCGACGCCCCTCGGGCCCGGCGGCCGGCACCGTGGGCGGGCACTCGGCGAAGGCCTCCATGCAGACCTCGTCCAGCTTGTAGGTCGCCCGGGCCGGGTTCAGCAGATAGGCGGCCAGCGCCGTGTCCTCGGCCGCCGGCAGGGAGACGCCAGCGGCCAGGCACGCCTCCAGCAGCGGCTTGGCGTCGTGGACGACGACGGGACGGCCGGCCAGCCACGCCTCCGGCGGCAGAGACGTCCAGGCCGCGCCCGCCGCCGGGTGGAACAGCCCGAGCGCGTCGAGGCGCGGTGACGGCGGACGCGCGTCGCCCACCCAGTCGAGGGCCAGCGGCGCCCCGGCCGGCACCCGGGCGAGGTACTCGGCCAGCGCCGCGGCGTCGTCCAGTCGCGCCACCGGCTCGGCGCTCACCGACACCCGCGTGGCCGGCAGCTCCTTGAGCAGGCGCGTGAACTCCATCTCCATCCAGAGCCCACGCAGTCGCGGCCAGTCGGGCTCGACGCGACGGAACGCCTCGAGGTCGAGCGTGGTGGGGACCGACCGCGACAGCGAGGCCAGCTCGCGCGAGAGCAGCGCCTGCTTGCGACTGGCGGCCAGCGTCTCCCGCAGCTTGCCGCCGACCAGGGGGAGGTTGTCGTACAGCCGCTCGACCGAGCCGAACTGCCCGATCAGCTTCACTGCCGTCTTCTCGCCGACGCCCTTGACACCGGGGATGTTGTCGATCGAGTCGCCCATCAGGGCCAGCACGTCGGCGATCTGGGCGGGCTCGACCCCCCAGCGCTCCCGCACCTTGGCCTCGTCGTACATCACGCGCTCGCCGGTCCGACCGAGCACCGACAGCACGCGCACGCGCGGCCCGACGAGTTGCAGCAGGTCCTTGTCACCGCTGACCACGACGACTTCCAGGTCGTCCTGGCGCAACGCCTGCTCGACCAACGTGGCCAGCACGTCGTCGGCCTCGTAGCCGGAGACCTCGACCACCGGGGTGCGCAGCGCCTCGAAGAGCCGCCGGACGTAGGGCAGCTGGCGCGCGAGGTCGTCGGGCATCGCCGTGCGGGTGGCCTTGTACTCGGTGAACATGCTGTCGCGGAAGGTCGGGCCGGGCGGGTCGAGCGCGATCCCGAGATAGTCCGGGCGCTCCTCGCGGATCAGTTTCCAGAGCATGGTGCTCAGGATCAGCACCGCGTGGCTGGGAATGCCGCGGGACGTCGAGAGATAGCCGACCGCGTGATAGGCGCGGAAGATGTGCGAGTGGCCGTCGACGATGTAGAGCGTGCTCACGCGCCGATCCTGACCCTACCGACACCGTGCCCGCCCGGCGCCGTCACCGCACAGGCCGGCGCGGCCCGGTCCTCGCGGTAGCCGACCTCGGTCCGGGATCCGGCGAGCCGATGTCCGGGCAGCACGATGGTCATCAACGTCTCGAGCTTCGCACGACCCGCCAAGCCCGGGTAGGGCGTGTCGGTCCCGCGGTGCACGGCGCCGCCGCTCACCCGAAGACCTCGCGGTAGGCCGCCCGCACGGCGGCGGTGCGCTCGCGGTACGCCGCCAGGAACGCCTCGCGCGAACCCAGACGGAGCGCGCTGGCGACCCGGGCTGGCATCGGCCCCGCCAGCTCGATCGT
>JBKOZA010000218.1:0-3358 GCA_046725675.1 Candidatus Methylomirabilota bacterium | reverse complement strand
TGACGACCCAGCAGGCGCTGGTCGAGGAAGCCTTCCAGGCGTGTCGTGCCCAGGGTCCTTCCACCAGTCTCGAGCGTGTGGACCGCGACGGGCGATTCTCGGTTGTCGGGCGCGAGGGCGAGGCCCAGCGCGTGCACGACTGCATGGTGCGCTACGCCGAGCCGCCGCGGCGTCCGCCGGCCGGTGCGGCGCCGCCCGCCGCCGTCGCGCCAGCCGCGCCGAAGTCCGAGAAGCTCGTCGGCGGCCGGCTGCCGGGGACCTGGCGTGGCACGCTCAGGCTTCCCCCGCGTGCGGCCGGCGAGTCGGAGATCACCAGCCCGGCAACGGTGCGCTTCCTCGTCGCCGCCGGAGCGCTACGGTGGACGCTGGCGGCGGGGCAGCCGACGCCGAGCGTGGCCGCCGACGGAACCGCGGTCGTCGTGGACGGTGAGCTTCGCATGACCGGCACGGTCCGTTCCGCGGCCGTGCGCGCGACGAGCGTCGAGCCGACGCGCTCCACGGTGACGGTGCGCTATGCCGGCACGATGGTCGGTGATCGCCTCGAGGTCACCGGCGTCACGACCGACCGGCAGAAGCACGTCCTCTCCATCCGGCGCATCACCGAGTAACGCGTCCCGTTCGCCGCGCCGCGCTGACCCACGCTCCGGGAGCCCGAACGCCGGTGGTGCTGCTGCGCCGGTGAGTGCGCCGTGGCATAATGAGCAGGTTTTGAACGGCGAGTCATGATCCATCCACTTCCGGTGCTGCCGTCGAGTGCCGTCCCGGAGACGCGGAAGCCGGCCTGGCTCAAGGTGCGCGCGCCCGGCGGGCCCAACTACCTGCGCCTGCGCCGGCTCATGCGCGACCTCGCCCTGCACTCCGTCTGCGAGGAGGCGCACTGCCCGAACATCGGTGAGTGCTGGGAGGAGGCGACCGCCACGTTCATGATCCTGGGTGACGTGTGCACGCGCAACTGCGGCTACTGCGCGGTCGCCCACGGGACGCCGGTATGGGAGGACCGCGAGGAGCCCGAGCGCATCGGGCGCGCGGTCGCCGAGCTGGGGCTCGAGCACGTCGTCATCACCTCGGTGAACCGTGACGACCTCGCCGACGGCGGCGCCGCCCACTGGGCCGCCACCGTCCGGGCGGTCCACGCCCAGGCGCCGGCCTGCCGGGTGGAGGTGCTGGTGCCGGACTTCCTCGGTCGCCGCGCCTCGCTCGACACCGTCGTGGCGGCCGCGCCGGCGATCTTCAACCACAACACCGAGACGGTGCCGCGGCTGTACAAGGTGGCGCGCCACGGCGGGCGGTACGAGCGCGTGCTCGAGCTGTTCCGGCACGTGAGGGCGACGGCCCCGGGGCTGCCGTTGAAGTCGGGGGTCATCCTGGGACTGGGCGAGGAGCGTGACGAGCTGGTAGCCACCATGCGCGACCTCGTCAGGGTGGGCGTGTCGATCCTGACGCTGGGCCAGTACCTGCGTCCCTCGCGCGAGCACCTGCCGGTCGCGCGCTACTACCATCCCGACGAGTTCGCCGAGCTGGCCGTGATCGGCCGCGAGATCGGCTTCGCCCACGTCGAATCGGGCCCGCTGGTGCGCAGCTCCTACCACGCGCGGCGTCAGGCCGACGCCGCCGCGCTCGCGTAGCCCGTGCAGTACGTGCCGATCTTGCTCGTGTTCGCGGTGGGCGCCGCCGTGGCCGGGGCGCTGCTCTTCATCCCCTCGCTCGTCGCGCCGCGACGGCTGACGCCGGTGAAGGCCGAGCCGTTCGAGTGCGGCAAGGACCCGATCGAGGTGTCGGAGGGCCGCTTCGCCATCAAGTTCTCGACCGTCGCGATCCTCTTCATCCTGATCGACATCGAGCTGCTGTTCATCTGGCCGTGGGCGATGCTCTACCGCCGGCTCGGCTGGTTCGGCTTTGCGGAGATGCTGGTGTTCCTCGGCATCCTCATGCTGGGGTTCCTCTACATCTGGCGCAAAGGGGGACTGGAATGGGAGTAGGCAGCTTCTTCACCTCCAAGCTCGACGAGGCCATCGGCTGGGCCCGCAAGTACTCCATCTTCCAGTACCCCTTCGTCACCGCCTGCTGCGGCATGGAGTACATGGCGACCGCCTGCTCACACTACGACGTCGACCGGTTCGGCGCCGGCCTTCCGCGCTTCTCGCCGCGGCAGGCCGACGTGCTCTTCGTCGTCGGCACCATCTCCCACAAGATGGCGCCCGTCCTGAAGCGCGTCTACGACCAGATGACGGAGCCCAAGTGGGTGGTCGCCTTCGGCGTGTGCACGTGCACCGGCGGCTTCTACGACAACTACGCCACCGTGCAAGGCATCGACACGATCATCCCGGTCGACGTCTACATCCCCGGCTGTCCGCCGCGACCGGAGTCCGTGCTGGACGGGCTCATGAAGCTGCAGGACAAGATCGCGGCCCAGACGCAGAGGTTCTGAGCGTAGATGTCGGGAGCCGAGATCCTCCAGTGCCTGCGCGACCGGTTCGGCCCCGCCCTACTCGAGACGCACCAGGACCGCGGAGACACCACCGCCGTCGTCGAGCGGCGCGAGCTGCTCGACGTCCTGCGCTTCTGCCGCGACGAGCCGACGCTCGGCTTCGACATGTTGATGGACCTCACGGCCGCCGACTACCTCAAGTATCCGGGCCGCGAGGACGGGCCGCGGTTCGAGGTCGTGTACCTGCTCTACTCGCTCCCCCACAACCACCGGGTCCGTCTCAAGACGAGGGTCGACGAGGACGACGCGGTGGTGGCCAGCGCGGTCGAGCTGTGGCCCATCGCCAACTGGCTCGAGCGCGAGGTGTGGGACATGTTCGGCGTGCGCTTCGCCGGCCACCCCGACCTGCGTCGCCTGCTGATGTACGAGGAGTTCGTCGGACATCCCCTGCGCAAGGACTACCCCATCAATCGGCGCCAGCCGCTGATCGGACCGCCGGCGTAGCGCGATGCCAGAGCCGACGACCCGCGAGTTCATGCTGGGGGAGGGCAGTGGGACCGGCAGCGGCCAGACGCTGCAGGTCGGAGTGGGGCCGGCCCACCCGGCGATGCACGGCATCATCCGCATCACCACCGAGCTGGACGGCGAGTTCATCCGCAAGGCCGACGTCGAGATCGGGTACCTGCACCGGGCGTTCGAGAAGGACTGCGAGGTCGGTGGTTACAACAACGCCATCCCGTACACCGATCGCCTGAACTACGTGTCGCCCCTCATCAACAACTTCGCCTACGCGTCGGCGGTCGAGAAGCTGCTGGGCATCGAGGTGACCGAGCGCTGCCAGTACATCCGCACCGTGATGGCGGAGATCTCGCGGATCTGCGACCACCTGACCTGCGTGGGGGCCTCGGCGATGGAGCTGGGGGCCTTCAC
>JBKOZA010000217.1:0-2343 GCA_046725675.1 Candidatus Methylomirabilota bacterium | reverse complement strand
GAACGGTGGGGAACGATGTCGTTCGCCGACGCCATCGCCCCCGCCCTCGAGCACGCGGAGCGCGGCTTCCCGGTGTCGGCGTTCTCCGCGTACCAGATGGGCGCCAACGTCGACAAGTACCGGCGGTGGCCGACGTCCGTCGCGCTCTACCTCCGCGACGGGCGCGCGTACAGGATGGGCGAGGTGCTCGTGCAGCGGGAGCTGGCCGAGACGCTGAACCGCATGGTCGCCGCCGAGAAACGGTCGGGCGGTAGCCGCGCGGCCGGCGTGCGGGCCGCGCGCGACGAGTTTTACCGCGGCGAGACGGCCAAGCGCATCGCCGAGTTCCACCGGGCCCACGAGGGCCCGCTCGCGCTCGCCGACCTGGCCGACTTCGCGGTCGAGGTAGAGCCGGCGCTGCGCACGCGGTTCGGCGGGCTCGAGGTGGCGGCGTGCGGCTTCTGGTGCCAGGGGCCGGTGCTGCTGCAGATCCTGAACATGCTGGACGGCGTCGATCTGGCCGGGCTCGGCCACAACTCGCCTGCCTACCTGCATCGCATCGTCGAGACCATCAAGCTGGCGTTCGCCGATCGCGACGCCTACTACGGCGATCCGCGCTTCGTCGACGTCCCAGCCGAGCGGCTGCTCTCCCGGAGCTTCGCCCAGGCGCGCGCCGCGCTGGTGAACGCGCGCGCGTGGAAGGAGATGCCGCCGGCCGGCGACGCGGGCGCCCGGCGCGAGCTGCTGCCGCTGGCGGGCGGCTCCGACGCGCTCGACACCAGCTACGTGGCGGTCGTCGACGCCGAGGGCAACGGCTTCTCGGCCACGCCGAGCGATCCCAACGTCGACTCCCCCGTGGTGGCCGGCGTGGGTTGCGTGGTGTCGCCGCGCGGCTCGCAGGGCTGGCTCGACCCCTCGCACCCCAGCGTCGTGGCGCCGGGCAAGCGGCCGCGCCTGACGCCGGCGCCGGCGATGGCGCTGCAGGACGGCAAGCTGTTGATGCCCTTCGGCACTCCCGGCGGCGACGTCCAGCAGCAGGCGATGCTGCAGGTCCTGCTCAACATCACGGTGTTCGGCATGCCGCCGCAGGAGGCCATCGAGGCCCCGCGCGTGGCCTCCCGCTCGTTCCCCGACTCGTTCTGGCCGCACGCCTACTCGCCCGGCAAGCTCGAGGTCGAGCGACGGATCTCCACGGACACTCGAGACGCGCTCGCCGACCTGGGGCACCAGATCAGCGAGTGGCCCGAGTGGGAATGGCGCGCCGGCGCCGTCTGCGCGGTGAAGGTCGGGCCGGACGGCACCCGCTGGGGCGGCGCCGACCCGCGCCGCGGGGCACTGTCGATCGCGCGCTGAGTACTGGCGAGTCCCTGGCGCCCACGGGACTACCGCCACGGGCCCGAGGCCGGTGCTTCAGGTCGTCGCGGGCGCGGGCTGCAGCGGGCGCGCGCTGACGGGGTGCTCGCGGATCATCAGCGCCATCATCGCCGCGAGGAAGGCCATCACCGCCGCCGAGACGAAGGCGGGGTCGTAGGAGCCGATCCATTCGTACACCCAGCCCGCCAGCGCGGCGGCGATGGCGGCGCCGACCTGGTGCGAGAAGTAGATCCAGCCGCTCAGCTCTCCCACCGAGAAGCGCCCGTAGATGTTGGCGGTGAGCGTCGTCGTCGGGGGCACCGTGGAGATGTAGTTCAGGCCGAACAGCGCGGCCCAGAAGTGCAGCGACGGCACGTTCCACACGTAGATCAGGAACAGCAGCGACAGGCCTCGCACGAAGTAGAAGATCGCCAGGGGCCCCCGGCGGCCGACCCGATCGCAGAGCCAACCCGAGCCGATCGTGCCCACGATGTTCAGGGCGCCCATCACCCCGAGCGCGGTCGAGGCCTGCATGGCGGTGAAGTTGTGCTCGAGCGCGTGCGGGATGAAGTGGGTGCCGATCAATCCGACGCTCGTGTAGCCGCAGACGAAGAAGGTTCCCATGAGCAGCCAGAAGGGCAGGGTCTGGGCCGCCTCACTGATCGAGACCCGGCCGGCTCGCTGCTCGGCCTCGGCCTGCGCCGCGGTCAACACCGTTCCGCTCGCGCCGACCGGACGTACCCCGCGCTCCTCGGGTGTGTTCCGCACGAGCCACGCGGCGAACGGTAGCACCAGCACCAGCAAGCCGAGTCCCAGCCACAGGGCGCTGAAACGCCAGCCGTGCTCGAGCACGAGCCAGCTGGCGAGCGGGATGACGACGAGCTGGCCACCCGACATGCCGCCGGCGGCCAGGCCCATGGCCGTACCCCGGTGAGCCTGGAACCAGCGGGCGACGACGGCCGACCCGGTGCTGAGCGCCGCGCCGCCCGAGCCCACCGACATGACGACGCC
>JBKOZA010000216.1:0-8119 GCA_046725675.1 Candidatus Methylomirabilota bacterium | reverse complement strand
CTCCTCCTCGCGATGCGGATGGCTGTGGTACACGGCGGCGGCGGTGACGCCCGAGAGGAACACGAGCCGGCCCCGGCGGACGAGCAGGCCCGGCGCGTAGGGCATCACCACGTCGGTGCGACGGTCGGGATGGTGGACGGGTGTCACTTCCTTGGCCACGTCAGGCGCCCTCCAGCCCGTGCAACAGGCGCTCGTTCGCCTCGCGGGTGCCGATGGAGATGCGCAGGTGATCGGCGAAGCCGACCGCGGCGCCGTCACGGACGACGAGGCCCAGGCGCAGCAGCCGCTCCCGCACGGCGGTGGCGCCCGGGACCTTGACGAGGAAGAAGTTGGCCTGTGACGGTGGGAACGTGAACCCCCGCCGGGCCAGCTCGCGCGACAGGAACGCGCGCTCGTGCAGCACGAGGCGGCGCGTGCGCTCCCCGTGCTCGGGGTCCTCCAGGGCCGCCAGCGCCGCCACCTGACCGAGTCGGTTGACGTTGTAGGGCGCCCGGACCCGGTTGAATCGATCGATCGCCTCGGGGCTGGCGACGGCGTAGCCGACTCGCAGGCCGGCCAGGGCGGCGATCTTCGAGAACGTACGGAGCAGGATCATGCGCGGGAAACGGGCGAGGAGCTGCACCCCGTCGGGGTACTCGGGATCGTCGCAGAAGTCGCGATACGCCTCGTCCAGGATCACCAGGGGCGGATCGTCGCCGAGCGCTTCCAGCAGGCGCAGGAGGGGACCGCGGCGGATGATCGTCGTGGCCGGGTTGTGCGGCGAGCACAGGATCACCGCCTTGGTACGCGGCGTCACGCGGCGGAGCACGTCGTCCAGGTCGGTCTCGTAGCCGGCCAGCGGGCTCTCGCGCAGCTGGGCGCCGGCTAGAGCGACCGACGTCGTGTAGGGCTCGAACGAGGGCGTGGGGACCACGACCTCGTCGTCCGGCTCGAACGCGGCGAGCGCGACGAGGGCGATCAGCTCGTCGGCGCCGTTGCCGACGACGATCTGCGCGGGCTCGACGCCCAGCCGCCGGGCCAGCGCCTCCCGCAGCGCGAGGCTGCCGCCGTCGGGATAGAGGTGGACCCGGTCGGCCTCGCGCCGGATGGCCTCCACGACGTGGGGCGAGGGGCCGAGCGGATTCTCGTTGGCCGAGAGCCGGATCAGCTCGGCGAGGCCCAGCTCGCGCATGAGCTCCTCCAGCGGCTTGCCGGCGTCGTACGGCGTGAGCCCATCCAGGGCGGCGCGCCACAGCTTTCGCAGACGCGTGCTCTCCTTGTCCCGCGGCCTCGCGTCCGCCGCGACGACCCCTGACTCTATGCCGGGCCAACTGACGGATCAAGCAGCCCGGGCCCGGCATTTGACACTAATGATTCCCGACTGTTACGCTGAACGACACCATGTCGCCCGAGTTGTATCGCCGCGCGCGGCGCGCCGAGGCGGGAGCCGAACGTGCCGAGGACCGGCGACGCCTCCGGCTCGAGTTCTTCCGCGCGACCCTCGCCGAGGGACTGGAGTCCCTCAAGGCCATGCACGTCGAGGGTGCCTCGGGAGAGGAATCCGTCCGCGCGCACGCCCGGCTCATCGACGCCATGGTGCGCTCGCTGACCATGCTCATCGTGGCCGACGCCCGGGGCGCCGGGCTGGCGCCGACGCCGCTCGTGGTCGTCGCGCTGGGCGGCTACGGCCGGGGCGAGCTGCACCCCTCGTCGGACATCGATCTCATGGTCGTCTACGACGGCGCGCTGTCGCCGTTCGTGCAGCGGGTGATGCAGGAGCTGCTGTACACGCTGTGGGATCTCGGCCTGCAGATCGGGCACAGCCTGCGCTCGCTGGAGGACTGCGTGGCGATGGCCCGCACCGACTTCCCCAGCCGGACCTCGATGCAGGAGGCGCGGCTGATCGAAGGCGACCGGCGGCTGTTCGCGCGCTTCGGCCGGATCCTCCGCGACAACGTCTACCGTCAGGACTTCGGCGAGTTTCTCGCCATGACCCTGGCCGAGCGCGAGCAGCGCTATCGGAAGTTCGGCGCCTCGCCCTACATCGGCGAGCCCAACGTCAAGGAGTCGGCCGGGGGCCTGCGGGACATGCACACGGCGATGTGGCTGGGGTCCGCCAAGTTCGGCGCCCGCACGCTGCGGGAGCTGGCCGACAAGGGGTTGATCTCGCCGCGCGAGCAGGCCGGCGCCGACGCCGCCCTGACGTTCCTGTGGCGGGTGCGGAACGAGCTGCACTTCTTCTCTGGACACAAGAACGACGTGCTCACACGCGACCTGCAGCCGCGCATCGCCAAGAACCTCGGCTACGACAGCGAGGGCGACACCCTCGGCGTCGAGCGCTTCATGCACGACTACTACCTGCACGCGCGACGGATCCACCGGATGAGCCAGCGGCTCATCGCCCGCTGTCAGGAGACCTTGTCGCGCCGGGGCTCGGCCGAGCGGCGGCAGCGGCAGCAGGCGCTCGCCGACGGGCTGGTCTTCTTCGACGGCCGGCTTCACCTCGCCGACCGCAACCCCGACGCGCTGCGGAACGATCCGGCGCGCATCATGAAGGTGTTCTGGCACCTGCACCGGCTGGGCTGCGCGCTGTCGCCCGACCTGGAGCGCGCCATCGAGGACTCGCTGGACGCGGTCGACGACGCGTTCCGGAGCGCGCCGGCCGGGCGCGACATCCTGCTCGACATCTGCCGGTCGTGGGGGCGGGTCGCGCAGACGCTGTCCGAGATGCACGAGCTGGGGCTGCTCGGGCGCTACCTGCCGGAGTTCGGCGCCCTGACGTGCCTCGTGCAGTACGACGTCTACCACAAGTTCTCGGCCGACCAGCACTCGCTGCTGGCCGTCGAGCACATGGAAGCGCTGGCGCCGGGTCAATCGGCGGAGTCGGAGGGCGCCGCCCAGGTGTTCAACGAGGTCGAGAAGCCCGAGCTGCTCATGCTCGGCATGCTGCTGCACGACATCGGCAAGGCCAAGGGCCACGGCCACGTGGCCAAGGGCATCCCGCTCATCCAGGCCTTGACCCGGCGGGTGGGGCTGCTGCCCGGCGACGCCGGGATGGTGGAGTTCCTGGTGGCTCACCATCTCACGATGTCGCACATCGCCCAGCGTCGCGACATCGACGACCCCCGGACGATCGCCGACTTCGCCGATACCGTCGGCGACCCCCAGCGGTTGCGCATGCTCTACCTGCTCACCTTCGCCGACATGCGCGCGGTCGGGCCCGGCGTGCTCACCGGCTGGCAGGCGGCAATCCTGCACGAGCTCTACCGGCGCACCCTCGCCCGCCTCACCGGCGGCCGCGAGGAGAAGCCCAACCGCCGGCAGCTCGTCGAGCGGCTGCGCGACATCGTGGGCGACGAGATCGGTCTGCAGGCCGTGAAGGCCCACGTCGCCATGGTGGGCGACCGTTACCTCACCAGCACCGGCGTGCAGCGCATGGCCGCGCACCTGCGGCTGCTGGCGCAGCTCGACGTGGTCCCCGTCGCCACCGAGCTGTTCCACCATCCCGATCTCGGCTCCTCCGACCTGGTCGTGGTGACGCGCGACGTGCCCGGGCTCTTCGCGCTCATCGCCGGCACGCTGGCCGCCCACGGGGTCAACATCATCTCGGCCCAGATCTCCACGCGCGCCGACGGCATCGCCATCGACACCTTCCAGGTCAACGATCCCGTTGGCGAGGCGGTCACCTCGAGCACGCAGTGGAACCGCCTGCTCGACGCGCTCCGCGGGGTGCTGGTCCGCGAGCAGACGGTGGAGGCGTTGCTCGAGCGCCGCCAGCGGGCAGCCCGGGCGAGCGCGGACGGGTTCGGTCGTCCCAAGATCGCCGTCGACAATCGCCTGTCGGACACCGACACGGTCGTCGAGGTCAAGTGCTCCGACCGGCTCGGATTGCTGTACCTCATCACCCGGACGCTCTCGGCCCACGGCCTGGACATCGCGAGCGCCCGCATCGCCACCGAGATCGACCAGGCGCTCGACACGTTCTACGTGCACGACCGCGAAGGGCGCAAGCTCGCCGAGCCGGAAGGGACCGCGCATCTCCGCGCCGCGCTCGAGGCGGCGCTGATGCAGCGCGCCTGATGCTGGGTCGCTATCGCGAGACCGTCCGGCTGTGGAGCGATCCGGTCGGCCGTGCGCTGTTCCGCCTGCGGCTGCGTCCCAACCACCTGACCGTGATCGGGTTGGTCGTCAGCTTCTTCGCCGCCGCCGCGTTCATCGCGGGTCGCGCGCGCTGGGCCGGGGGCCTGCTGCTGGTGGCCGGCCTGTGCGACCTGCTGGACGGCGCGCTGGCCCGCGTCTCCGGGCAGGTGACCGCCTTCGGTGCCTTCCTCGACTCCGTGATCGACCGGTACTCCGACCTGATCGTCCTGCTCGGCATCGTGGTCTTCTTCGCCCGCACGCCGCACGGGCGGGGCGCTCTGGTAGCGATGGCGGGCCTGGTCGGCTCGGTAATGGTCAGCTACACGAAGGCCCGCGCGGAGTCGATCGGCGTAGAGTGTAACGTGGGCTTCATGGAGCGGCCCGAGCGGATGATCTGTCTGGTCGCCGGCGCCCTGCTCGACCTGCTCGAACCGGCCCTGTGGGTGCTGGCCGTGCTGTCGAATCTCACTGCCCTGCAGCGTATCGTCTTCACGCGCCGGATGATCGAGTCCGACGTGCTGCGCGTGGTGCTGCTGGCGGTCCTCGTGCTGCCGGCCACGGCCGCCGCCGCCCCGGCGCCGGGCGCGGGGCTGCCGGGAGCCGAGACCGAGGCGGCCTGGACGCGGGCGATCGCCGCCTACCAGCAAGGTGACCCCGACCCGGTCGTCGCCGAGCTGGACGACAGCGCCGTTCGCAGCCCCATCGGCGATCACCTGCGGCTGATCCTGGCCGACGCGCTGGCGCGCCAGGGTGACCTCACCGGCGCCCGCAACGTCTTGCTCGCCCTCGCCGACCACCACGCCGACAGCCGGCTGGCGCCGCGCGCGCTGCTGCGGGGGGCGACGCTGGCCTCCAGCGCCGGCGACGAGACGGCCGTGCAAGCCACCCTGCTGCGCCTGCTCGACTCGTATCCGGAGTCGCGCGAGGTGCCGGAGGCGCTCTACCTGCTCGGCCAGTCGTCCGAGGCGCTTGGCCGCGCCGACCATGCCGCGCAGACGTACCGCCAGCTCCTCGTGGTGGCCCCGACCACCGGCTGGGCCGACGGCGCCGCCGACCGGCTGGGCGTGCTCGCCGCGACCGGGGTCGTAGTACCGCCGCTGACCCTCGACCAGCGTGTCGATCGGGCCGAGCGTCTGCTCCGGGGTGGCGTGCCCAAGACCGCCGCCGAGGAGGCCGAGCGGATCGCCGGCGAGGCGCGCGATCCCTCGCTCCTCGTACGCGCGTTGCGCGTGGTCGCCGACGGCGCCCAGCGCCTGGGCCGTCACGAGGCGGCGGCCAAGGTGCTGACGCTGGCCATTCCGCGGGTGCCGGCGGAGCGGCAAGCGGCCCTCCACCTCGACGAGGCGCGGTTACTCTTGCGGGCCGGTCAGCGCGAGCGGGCGTTTGCCGCGCTGAACCGGGTCGCCACCACGGGCTCGGACGGCGAGGTCGCCGAGGCGCTGTGGATGCGCGCCCAGGCCCTCGAGGATGCCCAGCGCCCGGCCGACGCCGACGCCGTCTACCGAACGCTCGCGACCCGGTTTCCCAAGCGCGAGATCGCTGGCGCCGCCCTCTGGCGACTGGGCTGGGGCGCGTACCTGAAGGGCGACACGCGCGCGGCGGCGCAGCACTGGGCTCACCTGGTGGACAGCGGCAGCCGCTCGTACCGCCTGGCCGCGCTGTACTGGCGCGCCCGCGCCCTCGACGAGTCGAAGAGCCGGACACCGGCCATGGCGCTCTACGCCCAGGTGCTCGGCGAGGCGCCGCGAAGCTATTACGGGCTGCTGGCGCTGGGCCGCGGCGCGTCCGGCACCGCGGCGCCCTCCCGCCTGGCGCTGCCGGCGGATCCGAAAGACGCGGTGGCCAACGACCCCGGCTTCGCGCGCGTCGATCTGCTGCGCCGCCTGGGGCTGGTGGAGAGCGCGCTGGAGGAGCTCGAGGACGTCGTGGAGCGGTCGGCCGGAGACCCGCTGCGGCTGTACGGGTTCTCCAGCGCCTACGTGCGCGACGAGCGCTATCACATGGCCCTGCGCATCTTCCGCCGCCACTTCGCGGCGCTCGCGACCAGCGGCGATCCGGCCCTGCCGCGCGCCTTCTGGGAGATGCTGTACCCGTTCGGCTGGCGCAACGACGTGACGGCCGCCGCCCAGCGCTCCGGCCTCGATCCCTTCCTGGTCGCCGCGGTCGTTCGCGAGGAGTCGTCGTACTATCCGCGCGCGCTGTCGCGGGCGGGGGCCCGCGGTCTCATGCAGCTGATGCCCGCGACCGCCCGGCCGATGGCCGAGCACCGCGGTCTGGCCTTCGCCAGCGGCGAGCTGCTCGACGATCCCGGCGCGAATCTGGAGATCGGCACCGCCTTCCTGGCCGGATTGCTGCGTGAGTTCAAGGACCCGCGCCTGGCGGTGGCCGCGTACAACGCCGGCCCGGCCCGGGTTCGACAGTGGTGGCAGGCGCGCCGCACGAGCGACCTCGAGGCCTGGGTGGAGCAGATCCCGTTCGACGAGACGCGGGGCTACGTCAAGCGCGTCATGTTCTCGTGGGAAGAGTACCGCCGGCTCTACGGCGCCCCCGCCAGCGCCAGCGTCGGCGACCCCGACCCCGCCACCGACTAGCCCACGAGCGTCAGCAGCAGACTTTCTGGCTACGGCGCTCACGACCGGTGAGGGTTCTTCAGCCGGGCGTCATTCCTCGCGGTAGGTGCCGGGGATCAGGACGAAGCCGCGGGGGACGATGCCGACGGCGTCGGCGCGGGCACAGTCGAAGGTGAGCGTGATGGTGCCGGCGCCGGACGTCTCGAGACGGGCGGGGGCGGCGTTGCGGACGTTCAGCGAGATGGCGAGGCCGTCGATGCGGCCGGGGTCGGCGGTGCGATAGCTGAAGTGGTCGACGACGTAGACCAGGCCGGCGAGGTTCAGCCCGGCGGTGATCTCGAGCGAGCCGTTGACGACGATCCAGCCACGGAACACGCCGCCGGCGACGGCGCCAGCGTCCAGACGCGCGCTCGCCACGGTCGTGGAGCCGGAGGCGTCGCCCTCGAGGTTGTGGCCGTCGGTCGTATCGACGAAAACGACGCCGTCGCGCAGAGGCTGGGAGGCGTCGAACACGATGCGGCCCGGCCAGGTGGTGCTGGCATCCCGGAGCGTTCCGCCGCGGGGGAACCCCGGGCCGTAGTACGTCCCGTTCCGCCAGGCAACGGTTTTCAGGGCGTCGAGGGCGGCCGGTGACAGCGTCACCGCGTCGAGCTCGGCGGCAGGCCGGTTCTGCGCGCTGCCACCGGCTCCGCCGCTCACGGTCACGGGCCCGCTCAGCGTCGTCGTGTCTCGTGTGAACGAGCCATATCTGGTGTCGCCACCGCACGCCGGGTCGGCGTTGCCCGCGGCGATCGAGACGTTGCCGACGATGTCGAGCGCCCCTCTGACGCAGAGTGCGCAGGGCGCTCGCGGGCCGAGCCGCCGCACGGCCGCCGCGTCCGTGACGATCTGACGGCGCGCCTTGGGCCTCGGGTCGGTCATGTCGTTCGTCGGAACCCAGCCGACCGCGGTGATCGCGCGGCGGCTGGGGTCGCCGTCCGCGTGGTTCGCCACGCGAACGGTGAAACCGCCCGGCCCGAGAGGCACCAGCGTGAGGCCGTCCAGCGGCGCGTCCGCAACCGGTCCCGGCAATGGCGAGGGCAGGGTATTGGCGAGCGTCCACACGGCGTACTCGATCCCGCTCTCGGCCAGCATGCGCGCCTGGCCGCCCCGCTGGTGATTGGCCGCGATGATGGGCTCGGTCTGGGACAGCGCGGCCAGGGCGAGCGTCAGCGAGGCGAGCAGCGCGAGGGCCATGAGGGCCATCGGAAGGGCTACGCCCGTCTCGTCGAGAATCGACGGCTCGCGCATCGCCGCAGCAGGGTGCACGCGCGGTACCGCGAGGCAGATCCGCTGGGCCGCGAGGTTACACGACGGTGGTCCGCGCGCCTGCCTCAGCGGCAGGGCAGGGTGCTGCGTGGCCGCGATCAGCGGCGCAGCAGCGGCCGGAG
>JBKOZA010000215.1:0-9351 GCA_046725675.1 Candidatus Methylomirabilota bacterium | reverse complement strand
TTGAAGCCTACCCCCGGCGTCGGCGGACTCCGCGAGTCGCGTGAGGAGAGAGATGGATCGTCCGAACGCTGAACCACTGCATCCGGCCGCCCGCGAGCTTCCGCCGCGCGAGGGTGGCCTGGCATCCTATCCGCCGGTCGCGCGCTGGCGCGACTGGGAGGAGTACGACCCGATCGCGTGGCCGCGCAAGGTCACGCGCCGCTACGAGCTGATCCCCACGATCTGCTTCAACTGCGAGGCGGCCTGTGGACTGCTCGCCTACGTGGACCGCGACGCGCTGACGATCCAGAAGTTCGAGGGCAACCCGGTGCATCCGGGCAGTCGCGGCCGCAACTGCGCCAAGGGACCGGCCACGCTGAACCAGGTGCAGGACCCCGAGCGCATCCGCTATCCGCTGCGCCGTCGGGGGCCGCGCGGCGGTGGCCAGTGGGAGCGCGTGAGCTGGGACGAGGCGCTGGACGACATCGCCGGCCGCATCCGCCGGGCGCTCGTCGAGGGCCGGCCGAAGGAGGTCATGTACCACCTCGGACGACCCGGCCACGAGCTCGTCTACTTGCAGCGCGTCTTCCACGCCTGGGGCATCGACGGGCACAACAGCCACACCAACGTGTGCTCGGCGAGCGCGCGGGCGGGCTACGCGTTCTGGCACGGCATGGACCGGCCCTCGCCCGACCACGCCAACGCGCGCTTCATCCTGCTGCTGTCCTCGCACCTGGAGACCGGCCACTACTTCAACCCCCACGCCCAGCGCATCATCGAGGCCAAGCAGCGCGGGACCAAGGTCGCCGTGATCGACTCGCGTCTCTCCAACACCGCGTCGATGGCCGACCACTGGCTGGCGCCCTGGCCCGGCTCCGAGGCCGCGCTGCTATTGGCGATGGCCCACGTGCTCATCCGCGAGCACCGCTACGACCGGGAGTTCGTGCGGCGCTGGGTGAACTGGGACGAGTACCTGCGCGAGGAGCGACCGGACCTGCCGGTGACGTTCGACGCGTTCCACCAGGCGATCGACGAGCTGTACGCCTCCTACACGCCGGAGTTCGCCGCCCGCGAGAGCGGCGTGGACGCGGAGAGCATCGTCCGGGTGGCGCGCGCGGTCGGCGATGCCGGCTCCGCGCTGGCCACTCACATCTGGCGCAACACCGCCGCCGGCAACCTCGGCGGTTGGCAGGTCGCCCGCTCCCTCGAGTGGCTGGTCGTGCTCGTCGGCGCGGTCAGCACGCCGGGCGGCACCGCGCCGAGCGCGTGGAACAAGGCGGTCCCCGCGCCGCCGATGATGCCGCCGCCGGGCAAGGTGTGGAGCGAGCTGCTCATGCCGAAGGAGTACCCGCTGGCCTTCTTCGAGATGAGCTTCCTGCTTCCGCACTTCCTCCGCGAGGGCCGCGGCAAGCTCGCGATGTACTTCACGCGGGTCTACAACCCCGTGTGGACCAATCCCGACGGGATGTCCTGGATCGAGATGCTGACGGACGAGGCCAAGGTCGAGCGCCACGCCTGCCTGACGCCGGTGTGGAGCGAGACCGCCTGGTTCGCGGACTACGTGCTGCCCATGGGTCACGCCTCCGAGCGTCACGACCTCATGTCGCAGGAGACGCACGCCGCCCGCTGGATCGGGTTCCGACAGCCGGTGCTGCGCGTGGCGCTGGAGCGGCGCGGCCGGACCTTCGACCTGACGTGGCAGGCCCACGAGGCGGCCGGGCTCGGCCAGGTCTGGGAGGAAGATGAGTTCTGGATCGAGCTGTCGTGGCGGATCGATCCGGACGGCGCGCTGGGCATCCGGAAGTACTTCGAGTCTCCGTACCGGCCCGGCCAGAAGCTCCGCGTCGAGGAGCTCTATCGCTGGATCTTCGAGAACAGTGTGCCGGGGCTTCCCGAGGCCGCCACGCGGGCGGGCCTCACGCCGCTCGAGTACATGCGCACGTACGGCGCCTTCCTGGTGGAGGACGAGGTCTATCGCACCCACGAGCAGCCGCCGCCGACCCGTGACCTCGAGGGCGCCAGCGTCGATCCCACCACGAAGCTGATCAGCAAGAGCGGGGCGGTGGTCGGGGTCGAGATCGACGGGCATGCGTGCACCGGCTTCCCGACCCCCTCGCGCAAGCTGGAGTTCTTCTCGCGCACGCTCAGGGACTGGAAGTGGCCCGAACAATCCGTGCCCGGCTACATCCGCAGCCACGTGCACTGGTCCAACATCGATCGGGCCCGCGGGGAGATGGTGCTCCTGCCGACCTTCCGTCTTCCCACCCTCATCCACACGCGCTCGGGCAACGCCAAGTGGCTCTACGAGATCTCGCACACGAACCCGCTGTGGATCCACCCCGACGACGCGCGGCGGCTGGGCGTCGCCACCGGAGATCTGCTCAAGGTCGCCACTGCCATCGGCTTCTTCGTCGACAAGGTCTGGGTCACCGAGGCGATCCGTCCGGGGATCGTGGCCTGCTCCCACCATCTCGGTCGCTGGCGGCTGGCCGAGAGCACGGGAGGCGAGCGGTGGTCCACCGCCCTCGTGGACCTGCAGCGCCTCGGCCCCGGCCGCTGGCGCATGCGTCAGGTGCACGGGGTGCGGCCGTGGCCGAGCGAGGATCCCGACTCCGGGCGCGTGTGGTGGGAGGACGCGGGCGTCCACCAGAACCTGACGTTCCCCGTGCAGCCCGACCCGCTCAGCGGTCAGCACTGCTGGCACCAGAAGGTCACGGTGACGCGCCCCGAGACGGACGACCGTTACGGCGACGTCGTCGTCGACACCAACCGCTCGTTCGAGGTCTACCGTGAGTGGCTGGCGAAGACGCGGCCGGCGCCGGGTCCGGGCAACCTGCGACGTCCGCTCTGGCTGCCACGCGCGTTCAAGCCCGACGCCTCCACGTACCGGCTCGACTGACGCGTCAGGCGCCCGCGGGCGTTTCCGTCCACGCCGCGAGCCGGTGCAGCACGATCCGGTCGTCTTCTCTCCACGACGGTGTCGGCGTGGGCCCCGAACTCCGATCGACATGGACGGGATCCCGTGGTAAATGGTGACGGCGGAGGGTCGGATGGCCGAGGAGACCGGGCTGAGTCGGCGAGCCGTTCTGGGCACGCTGGGCGCCGCCGGAATGATGGCGGCGGCCGCGGTGACGGTGAGACCGCGTGCGGCCAAGGCGCAGGCCCTCGGCCAGAACGAGACCCTCGAGGCGGCGCTCAAGCGGGTGTTCGCAGGCCGGCCGATGAAGGACGGCAGCGGGGCGATCAAGCTCGACGTCCCGCTGATCGCCGAGAACGGCGCGGTGGTGCCGGTGGCCGTCGAGGTGACGGCGCCGATGACGCCGCAGAGCTACGTCAAGCACATCTACGTCGTCGCCGACAAGAACCGCATCCCGATCGTCACCCGCGTGGCGCTCACCCCCGAGTCCGGCCAGGCCTACATGGGCGCCAACATCCGCCTCGGCGAGACCGGCGACGTGCGGGCCATCGTCGAGCAAAACGACGGCACCCTCCTGCAAGTCAAGCGCGAGGTCAAGGTCACCGTCGGGGGCTGCGGCGGCTAGCGATGTCGGACATCGGGAAAGTCCGATTGCGACTGCCGGCGAGCATCAAGGCTGGGGACGTGGTGCGCGTGCGGTGCCTGGTGATCCATCCCATGGAGCGCATCGAGCGGGACCCGGCCGGCAAGATCATCGACAAGAAGTACCGGTACATCGACAAGGTGACCGTGACCTACCTCGGCAAGACCGTGGCGTCGTTCGACACGACCCAGAGCGTCAGCGAGAACCCGTTCTTCGCGTTCACCTTCAAGGCCACCGACCCGGGCAAGCTGGCCGTGACGTTCCACGACACCCACGGCGAGACGTACGAGGGCACAGCCGACATCCGGTTCGGCTGACATTGCGGTGACGCGACACGCCGCGCGGTGGGTCGCGCTCGCGCTGGGGCTGGCGGTCGGCTGCGCCGGCGTCGCCGACGGACCTCCTTCGTTCCACTGGACCTCGCGCGCCACTCCGCCCGCGCGCGGTGACGTTCGCACCGAGGCCGACGGCCGGCGCCTGGCGGTCCGCTACGCGGGCTGGACGACGCGCGACTTCGGTCGGTTCCGCACCTACGCCTACGACGACGCGCGACCCGAGCCGGCCGTGCAGCGCGGCGTCACGCCGCCGGACGTCAAGGGTGACGCCGCCAAGGGGAGGGCGCTCTTCCTGGACCGGGCCAAGGGCCCGTGCACCGGCTGTCACCTGGTGCCAGGCGACGACGTGTGGCCGGCCGGCAGCGTGGGACCGGACCTCTCGACGCTCGGCGACCGCCGGCTGCCGGACGCTTACCTCTACCAGCAGCTCTGGGACCCGCGCGCGACGTTCCCCAACACCGTGATGCCGCCGTGGGGAGCGCAGGGGACCTTCACGCCGGAGGAGCTCGTGCACCTGGTCGCGTATCTCCAGACCCTGCGCGGGCCAGCCCCGCCCGAGAAGGACCCGGAACGGAATCCCTTCACGCGCCACAAGCCGGTCGGCTTCGGCGACAACCTCGATCCGACGAACAATCCCGCGGTGGTTCGTGCCGAGGCGGCCGAGGCGCTGTGGAGCGCGCGGGGACCGGCCGGCAAGTCGTGCGCCGACTGTCATGCCGGCGGTGTCGACCGCGCGATGCGGGGCGTGGCGACGCGGTATCCCAAGCACGTCACCGCGTACGGCCGGGTGATGGCCATCGAGGACTTCCTGTCCGTGCACGGCCCGGAGACGACCGGTCGCGAGCTGGCCGTCGAGAGCGTAGAGAACGTCGATCTCACGATGCGGGTCAAGATGGCGTCGAACGGGATGCCGGTGGCGGTGGACCTCAGCAGCCCGCGCGCGAGGGCGGCGCTGGCGCGCGGCGAGGCGTCGTTCACCCGGCGCGTGGGCGAGCGGAACCACGCCTGCGCCGACTGTCACACGCCCGACCGCGGCGCCAACAAGTTCCTGGGGGGACGCCTGCTCGGCGACGTCACCGGCGGCCTCACCCGCCACTTCCCGACGTGGCGCACCAGCCAGAACGATGCGTGGGACATGCGCCGTCGGATGCAGTGGTGCATGACGCCGCTGGGCGCGAACATGCTTGCCGCCGATTCGGTCGAGTACGCGGAGTTGGAGCTGTACCTCGCCCGGTTCGACAACGGCAAGCCGATGAGCGTCCCGGGCATCCGGCATTGACGGTCGCCGGGGCGTCACCGGCCGACGCCGCCGCGGCGACGCGGCGGGGGGGCTGGTGGCTGGCCCGACGGCTCCACCTCCTGTGGACCGTGGGCCCGGTGGTGGCCACCTGATGGAGGTCACGCGGCGCGACCTCGTCAACGTGATCGGCCTCGCGATGGCGGTGGGCCTGGGAGTGCGCGGGCTCGCCGGGGCGGGCGACGCGACGGAACGCCTGCTGGAGTTCGAGCCGCTCGGCAACGTGACGTTGCTGCACGTCACCGACACCCACGCCTCGCTGTTGCCGGTGCACTTCCGGGAGCCGGACACGCTGCTCGCAGTCGGCGACGAGCGGGGGAAGCCGCCATACCTGACCGGCAATGCCCTGCTCGTCCACTACGGCGTCACGCCGGGCTCGGCGCTGGCCCACGCGCTGACCCACGTCGATTTCCCGGCCCTGGCGGCGCGCTACGGGCGGATGGGCGGCTACGCCCAGCTGGCGGGGCTGGTCAAGCGGGCGCGCGCCGAGCGGCCCGGGCGGACGCTGTTGCTCGACGGCGGCGACGCGCTGCAGGGATCGGCCACGGCGCTGTGGAGCCGCGGCGAGGACATGCTGCGGGCGATCAACCAGCTCGGGGTCGAGGTGTTCACCGCGCACTGGGAATTCACCTACGGTCTCGAGCGGGTCCGCGAGCTGTTCGGCGATCGCGAGCGGGCCGGGCGCTTCAGCGGGGACTTCGTCGCCCAGAACGTCAGCGAGGCCGGCTGGGGCGATCGCGCGTTCCGGCCCTTCACCGTCCGCGAGGTCGGCGGTGTGCGCGTCGGCGTCATCGGCCAGGCGTTCCCCTACACGCCGGTGGCCCATCCCCGCCGCTTCGTCCCCGACGTCACGTTCGGGATCCGCGAGGACCAGATCCAGACGCTCGTCGACGAACTGCGGGCGCGCAAGGTCGACTGCGTCGTGCTGCTCAGCCACAACGGGATCGCGGTGGACCTCAAGCTGGCCGGGCGGGTGACCGGCCTGGACGTCATCCTGGGTGGCCACACCCACGACGGGCTGCCGCAGCCGATCACCGTGGGCCGCACGCTCGTCGTCAACTCCGGCTCGCACGGCAAGTTCCTAAGCCGGCTCGACCTCGACGTGCGCGGCGGCCGCGTCGTCGCCCATCGCTACCGGCTGCTCCCCGTGCTGGCGAACGCCGTCGCGGCCGACCCCGACATGACCCGCCTGATCGCCGAGCTGCGCGGGCCGCACGAGGCGCGGCTGGGCGAGCGGCTGGCCGTGTCGGAGTCGCTGCTCTACCGGCGTGGCACGTTCAACGGGACGTTCGACGAGCTGATCCTGGACGCGCTGCTCAAGCGCGCCGACGCCGAGGTCGCGTTCTCGCCCGGCTTCCGCTGGGGCATCACGCTGGTGCCGGGGCAGGCGATCACGCTCGAGGACGTCTACGCACACACGGCGCTCACCTATGCCTCCACCTGGACGCGCACCCTGACCGGCCGCGAGATCCTGCAGCTCATGGAGGACGTCGCCGACAACCTGCTGCATCCCGACCCGTACTACCGCCAGGGAGGCGACATGCTCCGCGTGGGCGGCCTGACCTATGCCATCGACCCCGCCCAGCCGATCGGCCGGCGCATTCGCGACGTGCGGGTGGGCGCCCGCCCGCTCGATCCCGCCCGTCGCTACCGGGCGACCGGCTGGGCCTCGCTCGGCGAGGCCGACGGCCCTCCGGCGTGGGACGTTGTCGCCGATCACCTGCGAGGTCTCAAGCGCGTGCGACTCGAGCCGCGCCCGCGCGTGCGCGTCCTCTGACGCGCGCGTACGGACAAGGAGAGCCATCGATGACCCTTCACTCGCTCGCTTCAATGACCCTCGTCACGCTGCTCGCGCTCGCCCCCGCCGCGGCCCACGCCGCGCACCTGAAGGAGCAGCCGCGCAGGCACCGGGTGGTCTACCACCTGAGCGAGGCCGGCGTGGACAAGGCGCGCTTCGTGCTCGGCAACATCCACAACACGATCTCCGGGGTCGGCGGCGCCGGGAACGTCGAGGCGATCGAGCTGGTCGTGCACGGGCCCGCCCTCAAGACCTTCGTGACCGCCGGCATGGACCCCCAGCTCAAGGCCCTGCTCACCGAAGTGCAGGGGCAGGGCGTGGTCTTCGGCGCCTGCGGCAACACGATGAAGGGGTTCAGCCTCACGCTCGACCAGTTGCCACCGGGCGCCCACCCGCTGCCGCAGGGGGGCGTCGTACGCATCATGGAGCTGGTCGAGCAGGGCTATGTCTATCTGCGCCCCTGATGCTGGTACAGTACGGAGACGCCCGCGGGGGCCACGGGAGGAGCGATGAGGCTCGCGTTCGCCGTGCTGCTCGTGACGCTGACCACGCTGGCCGCCGCGCCGGCGGCGGCCGACAAGGTTCTCGAAGAACTGCTGTTCGATCTGCAGCTCGTGCCGATGACCGGACAGATGCCGCCGCCCTTCGAGCTGGAGCGGCTCGGCGACGGCAAGAAGGTCTCGCTGGCCGAGCATCGCGGGCGTCCGGTCATGCTCTACTTCTGGGCGACCTGGTGACCGTACTGCACGAGGGAGTTGCCCTCGACCATCGAGAAGGTGCACCAGGAGTACAAGGACACCGGGCTCGTCGTCCTGCCCATCAGCATCGAGGAGGGGCGGAGCAAGGTGACCGCGTGGACGCAGAAGCACCCGGTCACGGTGCCGCTCCTGCTCGACCCCAGCGGCAGCATCACCGCGGCGTACCGCATCACCGCCACGCCCACCGTGTTCTTGGTCGGGCGCGACGGGAAGCTCGTCGCCAAGGCGATGGGCACCAAGGAGTGGACATCGGAACGTGGTCACGCGCTGCTGCGACTGTTGCTGAAGCGCTGACGTCGTGATCGCGGAGCTCGACACCGACGTCCTGATCCTGGGCGCCGGCGGTGCCGGGCTCACGGCCGCGCTGCACGCGGCCGACGCCTCGCCGCGCTTGCGGATCACCGTCGCCGTCAAGGGCCTGCTCGGCCGCGCCGGCTGCACGCGGATGGTCCAGGGCGGCTACAACGCGGTGCTCACCGAGCCCGACTCGCTCGACGCCCACCTGCTCGACACGCTGGCCGGCGGCGGCTGGATCAACGACCAGGAGCTGGTGTGGACGCTCGTCAGCGAGGCCCCCCGGCGCGTGCTCGAGCTCGAGTCTCGCTACGGGTGCCTGTTCGACCGCACGCCGGCCGGCCGGATCCACCAGAAACCGTTCGCCGGCCAGAGCCACGACCGCACCATCCACAAGGGCGATCTCACCGGCATCGAGATCATGAACCGCCTCACCGAGCAGGTGGTGGCGCGCCCCTCGATCGCCGCACTCGAGGAGTGCCGGGCCGTGGAGCTGCTGCTCGACGACGGCGGCCGCGCGGCCGGGGCCCTGCTCCTCGACATGCGCGCGGGGACGTTCGTGGCAGCGCGGGCGCACGCCACCTTGCTGGCGATGGGTGGCGGACCCACGATGTACCGGGTCATCGCCTGCTCGGCCGACAAGTCCGCCGACGGCATCGCGCTGGCGTACCGGGTAGGGCTGCCGCTGCGCGACATGGAAATGGTGCAGTTCCATCCCACCGGCCTGGTCGTCCCCGGGTCGCTGATGACCGGCGCCCTGCTCGAGGAAGGGCTGCGGGGCGCCGGCGGGCACCTCCGCAATGGCCTCGGCGAACGCTTCATGGCCCGCTACGACGCGGCCCGCCTGGAGCGCTCGACCCGCGACCTGGTCTCCCGCGCCTCCTTCACGGAGGTCGCCGAGGGGCGCGGCACGCCCAACGGGGGCGTGTGGATCGACGTCTCGCACCTCGGCGCCGAGCTGGTCGAGCGAAATTTCCGCGGCATGGTCCGACGCTGTCGCGACTTCGGCCGCGACCTGGCCCACGGACCCGTCGAGGTCGGGCCCACCGCCCACTTCCTGATGGGCGGTGTCGTCATCGATGCCGCGTGTCGCACGGCCGTCGAGGGACTGTTCGCGGCCGGGGAAGACACCGGCGGCGTGCACGGCGCCAACCGTCTGGGCGGCAACGGCGTAGCCGAGTCCACGGCGTTCGGCGGCCTGGCCGGCGACGTGATCGCCGCGTTCGTCGAGGGGCGGCCGCGCCCGCGCCTCGACGTTGCCGCCTGCCGCGCCAGCGCGGCGGCGCTGACGGCGCCCTTCGGGCGGCCCGCCGGGCCGGCGCTCTACACC
>JBKOZA010000214.1:0-2766 GCA_046725675.1 Candidatus Methylomirabilota bacterium | reverse complement strand
AAAATCGTCGAACCCCGCCAGGCCCGGAAGGGAGCAACGGTAAGGCGACCCTTTCGTGTGCCGTGGGAGTACCTGACTGGAGCCGGCTCTGCGGGGAGATCGCAGTACGGGTCGATCGAC
This sequence comes from Candidatus Methylomirabilota bacterium, assembly GCA_046725675.1. Taxonomy (GTDB): domain Bacteria; phylum Methylomirabilota; class Methylomirabilia; order Rokubacteriales; family CSP1-6; genus AR5. The sequence goes on along the minus strand of JBKOZA010000214.1, from coordinate 2,646 downwards.
GGAGGGTGCACGGTCACTTTCATACATCCGGCGTCGTGAGGTCAGCTGTGAGCTATCAGGTTCTCGCGCGGAAGTGGCGGCCGACGGCGTTCGACGCGGTCGTCGGGCAGGATGCGATCACGCGGACGCTGCGCAACGCGCTCGTCTCGGGTCGGATCGCGCACGCGTACCTGTTCGCGGGGCCGCGCGGCGTCGGCAAGACCACGACGGCACGCCTGCTGGCCCGGGCCCTGCTGTGCCCCGAGCGCAGGGGCGCGGAGCCGTGCGGCGCCTGCCCGGCGTGTCGTGACGCCGCCGCCAGTGTCGACGTCATCGAGATCGACGGCGCCTCCAACCGCGGCATCGAGGAGATCCGGACGCTCCGCGAGAACGTGAAGTACGCTCCGGCGCGCGGGCGCTTCAAGGTCTACATCATCGACGAGGTACACCAGCTCACCGAGGCCGCCTTCAACGCGCTCCTCAAGACGCTGGAGGAGCCGCCCGCGCACGTCGTGTTCGTCCTGGCCACGACGGATCCGCGCGATATCCCGCCGACCGTGCTGTCACGAGTGCAGCGGTTCGACTTCCGTCCGATCCCGCCCGATCTGCTCTCGACCACGCTGGAGCGGATCCTCGGCGAGGAGAAGGTCGCGTTCGAGCCCGCCGCGCTGCCCGCCATCGTCCGCGCGGCGGAGGGCTCCCTGCGCGACGCGCTGTCGTTGCTCGACACCGCCATCGCCTACGGAGATGGGCGTTTGGACGCCGAGACCACGGCGGCGCTGCTCGGCACCACGGCCCCGGCCGAGGTGCGGGCATTCGCCGCCGGCCTACTCGCTCACGACGCGGGCTCGACCCTGGAGGCGGTGGACCGCGCCGCTCGTGACGGCGAGGATCTGGGGGCCTTCACGCGCGACGTCATCGAGTTGCTGCGCCGGGTGCTGGTCCTCAAGGCGGCACCGGCCACGAAGCTGGCCGACGTCCCCCACACCGAGGCCAACGAGCTGCGGGCTCTGGGCGAGGGCGTCACCCTCGACGACCTGCTGTACGTGCTGCGCGCCTTCCTCGAGGCCGACGCGGCGATGCGTGAGTCTCCCCACCCGCGCGTGGAGCTGGAGATCGCCGCGGTGCGGGCGACCCGGCGACCGGAGCCCCGTGCGCTGCAGGAGGTGCTGCAGCGGGTCGAAGAAGCCGAGACGCGGCTCCGCCAGACCAGCGTCGTGTCGGCCAGCCCCGCCCGAGCGCAAGAGAGCCTGCTCGCCGGGCTCGACTCGCCCGAGCGCGCGGGCTCCGAGCCTCGACGCGGCCCCATCAGATCGGACCGCGCTGCCGCCCCCCCGAGCACGGTTGCCACGTCAACTGCTCCGGCACCGGGATCGCGGCCCCCGGCCGGAGGCGCTCCCGCCGCCGGTCCACTCACCGTCGAGGATGCCACGACCGGCTGGCAGCGCGTCATCGAGGACGTCATGCGTCGTAAGCCGACGCTCGGCGCGGTGCTCGCGCAGACGCGGCCTTCTGGCCTGCGCGACCGGGAGCTGGTGGTCGTCTTGACGGGGAATCACTTCCATCGTGAGATGCTGGCGGACAGCGCCAACCGGGAGCTGGTGGCCCAGGCGCTGCGACGCCACGTCGTCGGCGCCGAGCGGTTCAGCGTCGTCAGCGAAGACGACGGTGGGGGTGGGGCCGCCGAGCATCCCGCGGTGCAGGCGGCGATGGCCGAGTTCCAGGGCGAGGTGGTGGCAGTACGGCCGCGCCTGCCGGAAGGAGACAGCCAGTGAAGGGCTTCGGCAACATGATGAAGGAAGCGCAAAAGCTGCAGCAGCAGATGGCGGCGCTGCAGGAAGAGGTCGGCAAGCGCAAGGTCCAGGCGACCGCCGGCGGCGGCATGGTAACCGTCGAAGCCAATGGCAAGCAGGAGATCGTCTCCATCAAGATCGATCCCGAGGTCGTGACCAAGGACGACGTGCAGATGCTCGAGGACCTCGTCCTGGCCGCCTGCAACGAGGCGCTGCGCAAGTCGCGGGAGCTCGTCCAGCAGGAACTCGGCAAGCTCACCGGCGGGCTCAAGATTCCCGGGCTCGGAATGTAGGAGGCCGTGGCCTACTACCCGGAGCCGGTCGCCCGACTCATCGAGGCCCTGCAGGGGCTCCCCGGCATCGGGCCCAAGACCGCCCAGCGGCTCGCGTTCTTCATGCTCAAGCGCCCCGCCAACGAGGTCCGCGAGCTCGCCGACTCGCTGGTCGCCGTGAAAGAGCGCATCGTCTCCTGCTCCACCTGCTTCAACGTCACCGACCAGGACCCGTGCCGCATCTGCAGCGACCCTGCCCGCGACCCCGCCGTGCTCTGCATCGTCGAGGAGCCGAACGACCTGCTGGCCATGGAACGTACCGGCGAGTTCAAGGGGCGCTACCACGTGCTGCTCGGCGCGCTGTCGCCGCTGGAGGGCATCGGCCCGGACGATCTGAAAGTCCGGGAGCTTCTGGCACGTCTGGACGCCGGCGGCACCAGCGAGGTCATCCTCGCCACCAATGCCAATGTCGAGGGCGAAGCAACCGCGCTCTACCTGGTCAAGCTGCTGCGCCCGCTAGGCGTCCGCATCACCCGGATTGCCCGAGGCCTGCCGGTAGGCGGCGACCTCGAGTACGCCGATCAGGTGACCCTCGCGAAGGC
>JBKOZA010000213.1:0-3670 GCA_046725675.1 Candidatus Methylomirabilota bacterium | reverse complement strand
GCCGAGGCCGTCGCTCTGCGGCCGGCGCCCGACCGCGACGAGGACGCGGTCGAAGGTCGTCGTCTTGTCGGCGAAGCTCGCCTGGACGCCGCCACCCACGTCGCGGAGGTCTCCGACCCGCGTGCCGAGGTGGATGGCCAGGAACGCCTTCTCGCAGCGTCGAGCGAGCGGCAGCACGAGATCGCGGTCGACGCCCGGCAATAGCCCGTCGGTCATCTCGACGAGCGACACCTTGCTGCCGAGCGCGGCATAGACCTGCCCCAGCTCGAGCCCGATGTAGCCGCCGCCGATGACGAGCAGGCGTTCCGGCACGTCGGGGAGGTCGAGCGCGGCCGTCGAGTCGAGAATCCGGTCGCTCGCGGGCGGCGCTCCCGGCAACGCCGCCGGCTGCGAGCCGGTCGCCACGACCGCGTGCTTGAAGCGGATCTTCTGCGGCTCGTCGCCCTCGACGCGGAGGCTGCGGGAGTCCTCGAACACGGCCCGCCCGCCGACGACCTCCACGCTCTTTCCGCGCGCCACCGACGCCAGGCCCCGGGCCAGCTTGCCCACTACGCGTTCGCTCTTCCACTTGCGCAGGGGATCCAGGGCGATCCGCGGAGGCCCGAAGTCGACGCCGAACTCGCGGGCGCGCTCGGCCTCGCCCAGCACGGCCGCGACGTGGAGCAGCGCCTTCGACGGGATGCAGCCCTCGAACAGGCAGGCGCCCCCCAGCCGCTTGCCGGCGTCGACCACCACCGTCTCCAGTCCGAGGTCCGCGCAGCGGAACGCCGCCGCGTAGCCACCGGGCCCGCCGCCGATGACGGCCACATCCACCTCGCGCACGAGGTCCCCCATGACCATGTCAGAACCCCAGCAGGAGCGCGTCGGGATGCTCGAGGCGATGGACGATCGCCGAGGCGAAGCGGGCGCCGTCGGCGCCGTCGGCCACGCGGTGGTCGAAGGTCAGCGACAGCGGCAGCAGCAGCCGGGGGACGATCGCCCCCTCGCGCACGACGGGCTCCTCGCGGCCGCGGGCCACGCCGAGGATCGCGACCTCCGGGTAGTTGATGATCGGGATCGCCCCGGTGCCGCCGAGGGCGCCGATGTTCGTCACCGTGAACGTTCCCCCGCGCAGGTCGTCCAGCGTGGCCTTGCCCTCGCGGGTGCGCGAGGCCAGCGCCCCGAGCTCCCGCTGGATCTCGAGGAGCGGTTTTCTGTCCACGTCGCGGATGACTGGCACGATCAGCCCGCGCTCGGTGGCCACCGCCACCCCGAGATGGACGTAGCGCTTGACGATCAGCTCGCCGGCGGCGGGGTCGAGGCTCGCGTTGAAGTGCGGGTGCTCACCGAGGGCCTGCGCGACGGCCTTCAGCAGGAAGCTCGTCAGCGTGAGCGTCACGCCGCGCGCCTTGCCGGCCTCGAGGTTGCGGCGGATGAGCGCGTCGAGGTCCGTGATGTCGGCGCGGTCGAAGTGGGTGACGTGCGGGACCAGTGTCGCCGACAGGGTCATGCGCTCGGCGATGGTGCGGCGCAGGTGCGAGAGCGGCTGCCGCTCGATCGGACCGTACTGCTCGAATTTGGGCAGTGGCGGCGGCTCCACGCTGGCGCGGGCCAGCGGGCGGGCGACAACCGGAGTCTCGGCGGATGGGCGCGCGGGCGGCTGCTCGCCGGCTGCCGGCGGCGGCGCGGCTGCCGCCGTGCGCACGTCCTCGTCGCTGACGCGTCCTCCGGGACCGGTGCCGCTCACCGTGCGCAGATCGACGCCCAGCTCGCGGGCCAGACGGCGCGTGGCCGGAGTCGCCGGCACCGGGCCGTCGGTCCGCGCCGGCGCTGACGTCGTCTGGCGGGCCGCGCCGGCGTCGGTGACCATCGTCTTGGGCTCCGGCGCCAGCGTGCGGGTGGGATCGAGCGTGTCGGCCGCCTGCTTGCCCGACGGCGCGCCGCCGTCGCCGAAGGTCACCAGAACCTGACCGACCTTCACCGTCTGGCCGGGCGCGACGTGGATGCGCTCGACGCGGCCGCCGATCGGCGAGGGGATCTCGACGGTCGCCTTGTCGGTCTCGACCTCCAGCAGCGGCGCGTCCTCGCGCACGACGTCACCCTCGCGCACGAGCACCTGGCGGATCTCCGCTTCAGTCAGGCCCTCGCCGAGATCGGGGAGCACGAAGGCGCGCGGCATGGCGCGTCCATTGTACGCACCGATTGCGCGGACACCAGCGTACGCAGCGATTGCGCAGACGCCCGCGGTTGTGACGGTCTGCGCCTGGTCGACGGCCATCGGGACACCGCCGTCTGGCGTCGACGGGTACCCGGTTGATTTCGTGGCTCCTGCAGGTGGCATCGGTTTCGCACAGAGTAGGCCTGCTGCGCGGGCGCCTCGCAGGCCCAATTTGCGCACCGGCGCGTCATTCCACTGCGAGCCATCCATCGCGAAAGCTGGTCAACCATGACGACACGAGGATTCCGTAGTGTCCTCGGCATCATCGTAGCCGCCGTGTTCGCGGCGACGCCCGTGCAGGCGGCCCCGTTCGCGTACGTGACGAGCTCGTTCACCGACGTCGTGTCGGTGATCGACACCGCGACGAACACCGTGGTCGCGAGCATCCCGGTCGGTGGAAGCCCGTTCGGCGTGGCCGTGCACCCGTCGGGCTCGCACGTGTACGTCGGCAACTGGAGCAGTGACACGGTGTCCGTCATCAGCACGGCGACGAAGACCGTGGTCGGCACGGTCCCGGTTTCGGGAGGCCCGTTCGGTCTCGCCGTCCACCCGGGCGGCACGCGCGCCTACGTGGTCGGCCAGCTGGCCGACTCGGTGTCGGTGGTCGACACGGCGAGCCTCGCGGTCGTGGGCACGATCGGCGTCGGCAGCCGGCCGCTCGGCGTGGCCGTCAACCCGGCCGGCACGCGACTCTACGTCACCAACCAATGGTCGGCCACGGTGTCGGTCATCGACACCGCGACGAACGCCGTGGTCCGGACCGTCCCGGTGGGATCCATGCCGGTCGGCGTCGCGGTGGCCCCCGACGGCAGCCGCGTCTACGTCACCAACTCGAACGGTCGCAGCCTCTCGGTGATCGACGCGGCCAGCAACGCGGTGATCGCGACCGTGACCGTCGGCACCTCGCCCCTCGGCGTCGCGGTGCACCCGAACGGCTCGCGTGTGTATGTGGCCAACAACGGGTCGGGGACGATCTCGGTCGTGGACACCGCGTCCAACATGGTCGTGGCCGCGCCGAACGTGGGCTTCGGCCTGTTCGGGATCGGCGTGACGCCGACGGGTTCGCACGTCTACGCGGCGAACGAGGACCAGAACCTGGTGACCGTCCTCGCCACGGCGACGAACAGCGTGGTCAGCAACGTGCCGGTGGCGGCGGGCCCGGCCGCGTTCGGGCTGTTCGTGGCGGCCGCGCAGAGCTGTGATCGCTCCGACCTCGAGGCGGCGCTGGCCACCTCCCAGGCCCAGCTGGCCGCGTGCCAGACCGACTTGGCCCGGGCCACGGCTGCCACCACGCAGTGCCAGACCCAACTCGCCGACTGTACGGCGCGGCGGGCGCTGCTCGAGACGCGAGTCTCGCAGCTGGACGCCGCCAACGCGGCCCTGGCGGCTCAGAATCAGACACTGCGCGCCGAGAACGAGCGGCTGCGCAGCCAGGGCGGCTCGCTCACGGACGTCGTCCGCTCGCTGCTCCGC
>JBKOZA010000212.1:0-6905 GCA_046725675.1 Candidatus Methylomirabilota bacterium | reverse complement strand
ACGACCTCGCGCGCCTCCCGCACGACCTCCTGGCCCGCGCGCGCCAGCTCGTAGAGGCGCCGTCCGGCGTGGTGGACGGCCGAGTACATCGGGGGCACCTGCTTGATGCGGCCGATGAAGGGCCGGCAGGCCTGCTCGAGCAGCTCCCGATCGACACCGGGGACGGCCGTCTCTGCCAGCACGCGCCCGCTGGCGTCGCCGGTGTCGGTGGTCACTCCGAGGCGAAGGGTCGTCACGTACTCCTTATCCTGGTCGGCGAGATACGCCATCAGCTTGGTAGCCTCGCCGAGGAGCATCGGCAGCACGCCGGTTGCGTCGGGGTCCAGCGTACCGGCGTGACCGACGCGCCTGATCCCGAGCCGACGGCGCACCATGGCCACCGCGTCGAACGACGTGACGCCGGCGATCTTGTCGAGGACGAGCACCCCTGCCTCGATCACGCTCGCATCGCCTCGGCGACGGCCGCCAGCACGTCGCGGGTGACGGCGTCGAGCGTGCCGGCCACCGTGAACCCCGCCGCGTTGGGGTGGCCGCCGCCACCGAACCTGGCGGCGATGCGCTGGACGTTGACGTCGCCCTTGCCGCGCAGGCTCACCTTGACCTGTCCGCCGCGCTCGCGGAGGAAGCCGGCCACACGCACCGAGGCGATCGAGCGCGGATAGTTGACGAGATCTTCCGCCTCGATGAACGCCTCCGGCACTGTTCCGGCCGGCAGCGCCAGCCAGGCGACCTCGCCGTCCGCGCTCACCTGCACCCGGGACAGCGCTTCGCCCAGCCAGCGCAGCGAATCGGCCCCGCGCCGCTCGTAGATCGCCGTGGCCACGGCGGCCGGATCGGCGCCGGCGATGACCAGGTCGGCGGCGATCTGGAACGTCGCCGGCGTCACGTTCGAGTAGCGAAAGGAGCCGGTGTCGGTGTGGATGGCGGTGTACAGGTTGGTCGCGATGGCCGGTGTGATCGGCAGCTCGAGACCGAGCAGCAGCCGATAGACCATCTCGCCGGTGGCGGCCGCCGAGGTGTCGATCCAGTTGACGTGGCCGTAACGCCGGTTGTCCGGATGGTGATCGATGTTCACCACCGCCGTCGTCACCGCCTTGGCCCGGTCGATCAGCCCCTCGGTCCGCAACGGGTTGGGACAATCGGTCAGGACCGCGATGTCGAACCGCCCGTCGAGAGCTTCGAGCACGCCGTAGTGCGCCACTCCTGGCAGGAAGTCGAGCGCCGCCGGCGCCGGATGCGGGCCCCCGTACACGACGTCCCAGCCGCGGGCTTCGAGCGCCGCGCCCAGCGCGAGCAGGGTGCCCAGCACGTCGGCGTCGGGGTGCACGTGGCCCAGCATGAGGGCCCGGCCGGGCGGGCGCTGGAACGGCGCCAGGACCGCCGGCCCCGGCGTCGCCGCGACCGCCGCCGGCCCATCGCCGCTGCGCGGGGCGCTCATTGGGGCTTGTCCTGGACGTTCTTGAGCAGCGACTGGATACGCGCCGCGTGCTCCATCGAGTGGTCCGCCCGGAAGTCCACCTCGGGCGTGACTCGAAGCTCGAGGTGCTGGCGCAGCCAGTTGCGCACGAAGCCCCGGGCGCTGGCCAGCGCGGCCAGCGACGCCGCCCACTGCCGCTCGTCGCCGAGCACCGAGACGAACACCTTGGCGACGCGCAGGTCCTTGGACGTCTCCACGTGGGTGACGGTCACGAAGCCCAGCCGCGGGTCCTTCAGCTCGCGCTGCAGGAGCGTGGAGATCTCCTCCTTGATCAGCTGGTTGACGCGATCGAGCCGCTTGCCCTGCATCAGAGAATCTCCAGTGACGTGTCGATCACGCGGCCCTCGACGTGGTCCTCGATGAAGTCCAGCGCCTTGGAGACGACCTCGTTGGCGTGGCGGGCGTCGGCGGAGACGTAGGCCACCGCCAGCGTCGCGCGCTGCCAGACGTCCTGGTGGTCGACCTCCGCCACCGAGCACTCGAAGCGGGCGCGCACCCGCTCCTTGAGCCCCTTGAGGACGTGACGCTTGCCCTTGAGGGAATCGACGTCGGGCAGATGCAGCTCCACCATCCCCAGCGCCACTCGCGCGGTCGCCACGGTGGTCTCCGCCGCCGCGCTAGAGCGTGCGCGCGACTTCCTCGGTCGAGTACGCCTCGAGGATGTCTCCCGGCTGGGTGTCGCGAATGTCCACGCCGATGCCGCAGTCCTGTCCGATCGGCACCTCGCGCACGTCGTCCTTGAAGCGGCGCAGCGAGGTAATCGTGCCCTCGCCGACAACGGTGGAGCCGCGGCGCACGCGGACCTTGGCGCCGCGCACGATTCTCCCCTCCAGGACCTGGGACCCGCACACCGGACCCAGCTTGGAGATGACGAACATCTGCTTGATCTGGGCCCGGCCGAGCACGGTCTCCCTGATCTCCGGGGCCAGCAGGCCTTCCAGCGCCGCCTTCACGTCGTTGACGGCTTCGTAGATCACGTTGTAGTTGCGCACGTCGACACCGCTGGCCTGGGCCTGGCCGGCCGCCTTGGGCTCGGCCTTGACGTTGAAGCCGAGCACGATGGCGTTGGAGGCCGAGGCGAGCATGACGTCGCTCTCGTTGATCGCGCCCACCGAGCTGTGGATGACCTTGAGCTTGACCTCTTCGGTGGACAGGCGCTCCAGGGCCTCCGCCACCGCCTCCACCGAGCCCTGCACGTCGGCCTTGAGGATGAGCCGCAACTCCTTGACCTCGCCCGACTGGATCTGCTTCTGCAGACCCTCCAGCGTGATCCGCGTCGCCGACTTGACCTTGCTCCGGTCGCGGTCGGCTCGCATGCCGGCGATCTGGCGCGCCTTGCGCTCGTCGGAGACCGACACCAGCACGTCACCGGCCGCCGGCACGCCCGACAGCCCCAGGACCTCGACCGCATCCGAGGGTCCGGCCGTCTTCACCTTCTTGCCGGTATGATCGATGAGCGCCCGGATCCGGCCCGAGTGCGCGCCCACCACGACCGCGTCGCCCTCGCGCAGGGTCCCGTTCTGGATGAGGACCGTCGCGACGGGACCACGCCCCCGGTCCAGGCGTCCCTCGATGATCACGCCGCGGGCGGCCCGCGTCGAATTGGCCTTGAGCTCGAGCACCTCGGACTGCAGCGCGGTCATCTCCAGCAGCTGGTCGATGCCCGTGCCCCGCTTGGCCGAGGTCGGCACGAAGATCGTCTGGCCACCCCACTCCTCGGGTACCAGGTTGTGGTTCGCCAGCTCGCGCTTCACCCGATCGGAGTCGGCCTCCGGCTTGTCAATCTTGTTCACCGCCACGATGATCGGCACGTTCGCGGCCCGCGCGTGGTTGATCGCTTCCACCGTCTGCGGCATGACGCCGTCGTCGGCGGCGACGACCAGGATCACGATGTCCGTCGCCTGGGCGCCGCGGGCACGCATGGCGGTGAAGGCCTCGTGGCCCGGCGTGTCCAGGAACGTGACCTTGCCGTGGCCGGTCAGTACCTGGTAGGCGCCGATGTGCTGCGTGATCCCGCCGTGTTCCTTCTCGGCCACCTTGGTCCGGCGGATGGCGTCGAGCAGCGAGGTCTTGCCGTGGTCGACGTGACCCATGACGGTCACCACCGGTGGCCGCAGCTGCAGCTGGGCCGGGTCGCTCTCCTCCTCCTCGATGACCTCGCCCTCCACCGAGCGAATCTCGAGGTCGAAGTTGAACTTGTCCGCGACGAGCTTGGCCTCGGTCGGATCGAGCAGGTCGTTCACCATCTTCATGACGCCGAGCTCGATGAGCGCCTTGATGACCTCGCCCGACTTGCGACGCATCTTCTCGGCCAGCTCCGCCACGGTCACCGACTCCGGCACGCGGACGAGCTCGCGCTTGACCTCGACCGGCGGCGGAGGCGGTTCGATGACCGCCGCGGGCGCGACCGGCTTGGGAACCTCGACCGGCGGCGCCGGCCTGGGCGGCGGGGCCGCCGCCGGGGCGGGCGACTGGGCCGGCCTCGGCGGAGGCGACGCCGGCGTCGGGCGTGGTGGCGCCTGGGTGATGCGCGGCTGCGAGAACGGTCCGGCCGGCTGACGTGGAGACGGGCGGGGAGGTGCCGGTTGCACCGGCGGCCGCTCCAGGGGACGGAACGGAACGATCTTGGGCTCGACGCGACGCGCCGGCGGCATCGGCGGCGCCGGGGAAGCGGGCTGCGCAACGGCCGCGGGCTTCAGCGGCTCGACGGGCGGCGGCGGAGGCGGAGCGATCTTCGGCGGCTCCGGCGCGATCTCGGCAGCCGGCTTCACGATCGCCGGTGGCTCGGCAACGATCTCGGTCGCGACCGCCGGCTTGGGCTTGACGATCGTGGCGGCCGGGCGTACCTCGACGGTCTCGTCGGCAGGCTCCTCGACCCCGCCCTTCCTAGCGCGGGAAGGCTTCGCCGGCGCCCCGGCCGTGTCGTCCTTCGGCGCGCGTGGCTTGGCCACGCGCTTGGGCTTGGCCGTCTGCTCGGGGAGCTCGCGCCCCTTGCCGAGCTTCACCCGCAGCTCGTTGGCGAGCGTCTGGTCCAGAGGAGTCATGGCTCGGACGCCCTTGTGCCCCATCTCCTCGGCGGCGACCATGAGGTCCTTGCTGGTCACGCCGAGCTCCTTCGCGAGCTCGATCACCTTGATCTTCGCTGCCACGTCCTCCTCACCTCCTGCGCACGACGGTCAGTGGCCGGTCACCGCGGGCGCGCGACCCGCCCCCAGGACGGTCGATTCCAGTTCGCCGCTCGCCCGGCACGGCGCCCGTAGCGCATGCGACAGCCGCCCGGGCCTCAGCGCGCGCTGCACGCAGTCCAGCGCCGCGCACACGTAGGCACCGCGTCCCGGCCGTGAACGGCCGGCGTCGACGACCACCGTGCCGTCGGCGGCGCGCACCAGCCGCACGAGCTCGCCCTGGGGCCGACGTTGCCGACAACCCAGACACGTGCGAGTCGGGACATGTCTCACGCGCCCGTCGGGGGATGCTCGGCGTCGGTCGCCGACGGAGCGGGCGTCTCGGCGGCGGCGGTCGGCTCGGCCCGCGCCGCCAGCCACTCCTCGGCCGCCGTGTAGATCTTGTCCGCCCGGTCGCCGATGGCGGGCAGCGCTCGCAGGGCGTCGCGGCCGGCGTCGAGGATGGCCCGCGGCGAGCCGAAGCCCGCCTGCTCCAGCGCCTCGACGAGCTCGGGAGCGCCGGCCACCCGCGTCAGCGCCGCCCGTGCGGCCTCGGCGTCGGCCCGCTCGCTCTCGACCTCGCCCTCGCTCTTGATGTCGATGCGCATCCCGGTCAGCTTGGCGGCCAGCCGCGCGTTCTGGCCCTTCTTGCCGATCGCCAGTGAGAGCTGATTGTCCGGAACGATCACCAGCGCCGCCGGCGGCGCCTCGCTGCCTTCCTCGGTCGCGATCGTCACCGACGAGACCTTGGCCGGGGACAGCGCGCGGGCGACGAAGGTCGCGGGGTCGTGCGACCACTCGATGATGTCGATCTTCTCGCCGCGCAGCTCGCGGCTGATCACCTGGATGCGAGTGCCGCGCAGCCCCACGCAGGCCCCGATCGGATCGACGTCACGCTTGGTGGAGGCGACGGCCACCTTGGCGCGCTCGCCCGCCTCCCGGGCCGTGGCCTTGACGACGACGATGCCCTCCTGGATCTCGGGGATCTCTGTCTCGAACAGCCGCGCCAGATAGCCGGGATGCGTGCGCGACAGCGTGATCTGCGGCCCCTTGGCCGACCGGCGCACCTCCAGCACGAAGGCGCGGACACGATCGCCGGGGTTGTACCGCTCGCCGGGGATCTGCTCTCGCTCGGGCAGGATCGCCTCAGCCTTGCCAATTTCCAGGATCACGTTGCGCTTCTCGATCCGGTGGACGACCCCCCGCAGGATCTGGCCTTCCTTGCCAGCGAACTCCGAGTAGATCCCCTCGCGCTCGGCGTCCCGGACCTTCTGGAGGATGACCTGCTTGGCCGTCTGGGCGGCGATGCGGCCGAAGTCCTGGGGCGGCCGCTCCTGCTCGAGCTCCAGCTCGTCGTCCAGCTCGGCCTCCGGGTTCAGCGCCTTGGCCTCCTCCAGGCTGATTTCGAGCTTCGGGTCAGCAACCTCGGCGACCACCTTGCGCCGCGCGTACGCCCGCATCTCCCCGGTCTTGCGATCGATGTGAATGCGGACGTTGTCCGCCGGCCCCAGCGACTTGCGGGAGGCCGACAGCAGGGCGGACTCCAGCGCCTCGAAGAGGATCTCCTTGTCGATCCCCTTCTCCCGGCCCAGCTGTTCGATCACCATGATCAGTTCGCGGTTCATAGTCGTGACGCTCGTCGCGGCCACGGCACCTCGACGTCCAGACGCACCTTCGTGACCCGGGCCCGGGACAGCTCCTCGCGCCGTCCCTCGTCCTCCAGCGTGAGCGCGTCGTGGTCCACGGCGACCAGATGACCCTGGTGCTCCTCGCCGCCGGCCAGCCAGCAGCGCACGCGCTTGCCGACGGCCCAGCGCAGCTCGCGATCCTTCCGGAGCTGGCGGTCCAGCCCCGGCGACGACACTTCGAGATCGTACGCCTCCTCGATGAGGCCGGCGGCATCGAGCACGTCACCCAGCTCGCGGCTGGCGCGCTGGCAGTCCTCGATCCGTACGCCCTCCGGCTTGTCGACGAACACCCGCAGGAGTCCCCGTGGGCGGTGTTCCCGCCACTCGAGGTCCACCAGCGTGAGCCCGTGATCGCGGAGCACGGGCTGCAGCGCCTCCTCGATCCGCAGCTCGCGTTCGTCTTCTCGCATACCACCCGGCAAAAGTAAAAAAGTGGGCAACGCCCACTTTTTCAGGACTTTAGCACGTGATCGCAGCCGAGGCAAGCAATGCCACGGCCGGACGGGCCCGGGCGGGCGGTCAGGAGCGGCGGCCGAGCCCCTCCAGCCCGAGGAGCGTGTCGACCACCTGGGCCGG
>JBKOZA010000211.1:0-1786 GCA_046725675.1 Candidatus Methylomirabilota bacterium | reverse complement strand
CGTAGTGCTCACGCTCGACGGGGCGCAACCCCAGCCACCACTGCTCGCGAGCCGCATCGATCGTCTCGGCCCCGGCGGTCGTCAGGACGCGGCGGGCGCCGTCGGCGAGGTGGTCGTCCTCGAGCAGCGCGACGACGACCGAGTGACCGCGTCGAAGCGCGTCCTCGTACACGAACAGCTCGTCCCGCGGCATCCCCGCGATGAGCGACTCTTCCAGCGTCGCGCCCACGGTGGCGCCGCTGACGCCGAGCAGGACGGCGCCGATGAGTCCGGATGCAATCACGGGTCCCACGCCGGGGATGAGCAGGGTCACCGCGGCGCCGAGCGGGAATCCCACGGCGGCTCCGGTCGCGGCGCCGACGACGGCACCCAGGGCCGTGCCCATCCCGGGTTGCTCGCCCTCGTCCGTCGGCACCCGGCGCGCGTCGCCGCCCGGCGTGATGAGCGTGATGCGATCCCGCGCGATCCCGATTGCTTCCAGTTGGGCGGCGGCGCGCTCGGCATCGGCCCGCCGCGCGAACACTCCAGCCACAGTCTGCATGCGGAATCCTCCCCGGCAGAAGAGGAGCAAGCCGGGTGCCAGGCACTACCACGACGCTCGCTTGCGTGGTGCCGGGTGGCGTGCCACCATCGCGCACCACGAACAGGAGGATCACGGATGAGCCTCAGCCGTCGCCGCTTCCTTGCCGGGACTGCCACCGTCGCCGCCACCACGATTGCCGCGCCGTACGTCCACGCGCAGAAGCGCGGTGGCACCCTCAAGTTCGTTCCCCACGCGGACCTCAAGATCCTCGACCCGATCTGGACGACCGCCTACATCACGCGCAACCACGGTTACATGATCTTCGACACGCTGTTCGCGCTGGACGGCAACCTGAAGCTGCAGCCGCAGATGGTGGACAAGTACACCGTCAGCAAGGACGCCATGAAGTACTCCTTCACGCTGCGCGACGGGCTCAAGTTCCACGACGGCGCGCCGGTGACGGCCGAGGACTGTGTGGCCTCCATCAAGCGCTGGGGCGCCAAGGACGCGGTCGGGCGGCTCATGATGGCCTCGCTGTCGAGGATGGCGCCCACGGACGCCCGGACCTTCGCGATCGAGCTGGAGACGCCGTTCGGGCTGGTCCTCGACGCGCTCGGCAAGCCCTCGGCCAGCCCGTCGTTCATCATGCCCGCCCGCCTGGCCGCCACCGACCCCAACGAGCAGATCAAGGAGGTCATCGGCTCCGGCCCCTTCAAGTTCTCCAAGGACGAGTGGCAGCCCGGCAACCGCGTGGTCTACCTCCGCAACCCCGACTACGTGCCGCGCAAGGAGAACCCCAGCGGCGCGGCCGGCGCCAAGCGCGCGCTGGTCGATCGCGTCGAGTGGCGCTACATCCCCGACGCGGCGACGGCGGGCGCCGCGCTCGAGGCCGGCGAGGTCGACTACTGGGAGAACGTCCCCCTGGACTTCGCGCCGCGCCTGGAGAAGAACGCGAGCATCAGCGTCTTCGTCACCGATCCCAAGGGCAGCCAGGGCATCCTGCGCCCCAACCACCTGCATCCGCCCTTCAACAGCAAGAAGGCCCGGCAGGCGCTGCTGCTCGCCGTCGATCAGAAGAACTACCTGCAGGCGGTCATCGGTCACGAGAAGTACTACAAGACTTGCCCGTCGGTGTTCATGTGCGGTGGCCTGCCGTACGAGTCGGCGGCCGGCGCGCCCAAGCCCGACCTCGAGCGCGCACGGCAGCTCCTCAAGGAATCGGGGTACGACGGCCGGCCGATCGTCGTGCTCGATCCGGCCGAC
>JBKOZA010000210.1:0-2753 GCA_046725675.1 Candidatus Methylomirabilota bacterium | reverse complement strand
GTGCGGAGCACGAACATGTTCATGCCCACCGGCGGGCTGATGAGACCGATCTCGACCACGCACACGATGATGATCCCGAACCAGATCGGATCGAAGCCCAGGTGCACGATCACCGGGAAGAACACCGGGATCGTGAGCAGGATCATCGATAGCTCCTCCATGGCGGTGCCGAGGACGACGTAGATCGCGCAGATCGCCGCCACCACCAGGGTGGGACTGAGGTCGAAGCGGGTGACGAACGCCTTGAGGTCCCCCGGCATCGTGGTGATGTTGACGAACTCGGCGAAGATCAGCGCGCCGATCAGGATCATGAAGAGCATGGCCGTGGTCCGCGCGCTCTCCAGGAGCGCCGCGTAGAGCGTCCGCCAGCTGAGCGCGCGGCGCCAGAGGGCGAAGACCATCGCCCCCACCGCGCCCATGGCCGCGCCCTCGGTGGCGGTGAACAGGCCCCCGTAGATCCCGCCCATCACGAAGGCGAACAGCACGGCCACCGCCCACACGTCCTTCAGCGCCAGCAGCCGCTCGCGCCACGACGAGCGCTCGCCGGGCGGGCCCGAGCGGGGATCGCGCCAGGTCATGTACCGCACGGCCCCGCACAGCAGGACGGCGCCGAGCAGACCGGGCACGATGCCGGCGGCGAACAGCTTGCCGATGTTCGTCTCGGTGAAGATGCCGTAGATCACCATGATCGTCGAGGGCGGGATCATGATGCCCAGCGTGCCGCCCCCGGCCACCACGCCGGCGGCCAGGCGGTCGGAGTAGCCGAAGCGCTTCATCGACGGGTAGGCGACCTTGGCGAAGGTGGCGGCGGTGGCGATCGAGGAGCCGCAGATGCCGCCGAAGCCGGCCGAGGCCCACACGGTCGCCATGGCCAAGCCGCCCCGCAGGTGACCGATGAAGGCGTAGGCGGCCCGGAACAGCTCCTGCGACATGCCGGCCCGGGTGACGAAGTTGCCCATCAAGATGAACAGCGGGACGACCGACAGCGTGTAGTTGCGGCCGGTCTCGTACAGCTTGGTCTGCGTCATGGCGAAGGCGACCGTCCAGTTCCAGTCGCGCATGTAGGCATAACCGACGATCCCGATGGCGGCCATGGCAAACGAGATGGGCACGCGCAGGAGGCAGAGCAGCATCATCAGGCCGAGGCCGACGAGGCCCTCGATCATCGACGCCGACCCGCCCTGTAGAGGTGAATGAGGCCGGCCAGGCCGAGGGTGCCGGCCATGAAGTACACGAAGGGCCCGTAGACGATCCGCAGCACGTCGGTGGCATCGCGGTAGGCCCAGATGCGGTCGGCCTTGAGCCAGGTGAGCCAGGCCAGCAGGAACATGAACGCCGCGCTGGCCGCGTGGACGACGCGCTGCAGCCGCCCCAGCGCCGGGCCCCGGACGAGCCGGTCGACGAAGTCCATGACGGCATGCTCGTCGCCGAACGAGACCAGGGGCAGGCCGGCGAAGATCAGCATGAGCAGCATCAGCTCGGTGACCTCGAACGCGCCCCGCAGCGGCCGGTTGAAGGCGTAGCGGGCCACGACGTCCACGAACGTCAGGAGCATCATGGCCAGCAAGATCGCAGAGGCGGCGACGCCGAGAATCGCCTCGACGCGCCGCTCCCACGGGTGCGCGGCCGCGCTCACTGGCCGGCGGCGACCTTCTTCAGCTCCTCACGGAACTCGGCCAGGATGCGGGCGGCGTCCACGCCCTTGGCGCTGGCCTGCTTGATCCAGTCATCGACGATGGGCGCCGAGCGCTTCTTCACCTCGGCCGCCAGCTCGGGGCTGGCGTTGACGATCTTCACGCCGGACTTCTTGAGCGCCTCCAGCCCCCGGGCGTCGGCCTCGTCCCACGACTTGCCGGCCAGGCGGGCGATGTGCTCACCGGAGATCTTCTCGATGGCCTCCTGGTCCGCCCGGGGCAGCTTGTTCCACTTGTCCTCGTTCATGAAGAAGCCGAAGGCCGAGCTGTACATACCGCCCGGAAAGAGCGTGGCCTGCTCCAGCACCGTCTCCAGCTTGAACGACACGATCGACTCCATCGGGAAGAACACGCCGTCGGCGACGCCGGACTTCAGCAGCTCGTAGGACTCGGGCGCCGGCTTCACGAACGCCGAGGCCCCCAGCGCCTTGGCCACCGCCTCGGCCACGCCGCCGCCGGTGCGGATCTTGAGGCCCTGGACGTCGCCGATGCCGTTCACCGGCTTCTTGGTGAACATCTGGCCGGGGCCGTGCGTGAACACGCCCAGCAGCTTCACGCCCTTGTACTCCCCGACCTTGTGGAAGTACTTCCAGTGGATGCGCGAATAGGCCACCGAGTTGACGAGCGAGGTCTCGCCGGCGCCCGGCAGCTCGGGCATCAGCGGCAGGATGTGCCGGGCCGGCGTGTAGCTGGCGGTGACGTAGGAGAGATCGACGAGGCCCTCGCGGACGGCGTCGAAGGTGCCGGGCGGCGCCGACGGGTGCTTGGGCAGCATGGTGAACTTCACGCGTCCGTTCGTCGCCTTCTCGACCTCGGCGGCCCAGCCCTGCAGCACGGTGGCCGTCAGGTGGTGCTGCGGCGACACCCACGAGGACATCGTGAGCGTGGTCTGGGCCGGGGCGGGCGGGGCGGCGACGCCGACGACCAGCATCGCCGCGATCGCGACTCTCCTCATGCTGAGCATGCTTGATCCTCCAGTCGATCGGCAGTGGCGCGTAGTCTATCAGCCCGCGGCGTCACGCCAGCCCTCGATCGCGCGCTGCACGTCGGCCGGGCCCG
>JBKOZA010000209.1:0-2715 GCA_046725675.1 Candidatus Methylomirabilota bacterium | reverse complement strand
GGATCGCGCTGCCATGAGCGGGCCCTCGGCAGTCGAGCGCGTCGTCGCCCGCGCGCTGCTGTGGGGGGGCCTGCTCAGCGTCTCGCTCATGATCGGCGGCCTGGCCGTCTACGCCGCCCACGGGCAACCCGAGGCCCGCGATGTCGTGCGGGTCCTCCACAACCGGCAGGCCGGCCGCGCCGTCGACGTCTTCACCTCGCTGAGCGACGTGCGCCGCGCCCTCGGCCGGCGGCCGCCGGACGCGCTCGCCATCGCGACGCTGGGCCTGGTGTGCCTGCTGGCGACCCCGGTGGCCGGCGTGGCGCTGGCCAGCGTCTCGTTCTGGCGGCAGGGAGATCGTCAGTACGCGGTGATCGCCGCGGCCGTCCTCACACTGCTCCTCGCCAGTCTGGCCCTGGCCGGCGGCGCCTGAGCCCTGCCCCTCTCGGCCGCGCGCACTCTGCTAGACTCCCGCCGCATGCGCGCGCGCGGTCGCCGGCGCGTCCTCCGCTGGGTCGGTCTCGTCGCCGTCGCCATCGCGGCCTGGCTCGGGTGGGAGGCGTGGACGTGGCCCGACGTGGGGGCGCTGGCCCGCCGAGCACCGGCCACCACCGCGTTCATCGAGCGCTGGCGCGCCGCCCAGCGCAGCGCCGGGCGCGACGATCGCGTCGACCGACGCTGGGTGTCGTACGCGGCGATCTCGCCGAGCGTCAAGCTGGCCGTGCTCGTGGCCGAGGACATCAACTTCTTCTCCCACCACGGCTTCGACAGCGGGGAGATCCGCAAGGCACTCGGCCAGGCGGTCGAGGACCGCGAGTTTCCGCGCGGTGCTTCGACCATCTCCCAGCAGCTGGCGAAGAACCTCTGGCTGTCCCCGTCGCGCGACCCGCTGCGCAAGGCGCGCGAGGCGATCCTGACCTGGCAGCTGGAGCGGACGCTCGGCAAGCGCCGGCTCCTCGAGCTCTACCTGAACGTCGTAGAATTCGGACCGGGCATCTGGGGCGTGGAGAGCGCCAGCCGCCGGTACTTCGGCAAGGGGGCCGCCGACCTCGACGACGACGAGGCGGCGTGGCTGGCCGCGGGCCTGCCGAGCCCGGCCACGTGGCACCCGGGCGCCCCCAGCGCGGCCTACCGCCGCCACGCCGACCGCGTCAGGCGACGAATGGACAAGGCGCAGTTCCTCAGGAGGCTGATCTGATGGCCACACCGGTATTCCGCGGCTACGACCAGAAGGCGCTCGACGCCGAGTACGACAACCGCGTCAAGGTCAAGGACGCCATGGAGTGGATCGCGCGCTACGGCGGCGAGAGCGCGCGGACGCGGGCCGAGCTGCCGATGCGCTTCGACGTGCCGTACGGCGCCCACCACGGCGAGCGGCTTGACATCTTCCTGGCCGCGCGCCCCGGCCCGGCGCCCGTGCACGTCTTCGTCCACGGCGGCTACTGGCACCGGATGGACAAGGCCGAGTTCAGCTTCGTGGCGCGCGGGCTCCGACCGGCCGGCGCCGTCACCGTCGTCCTGGACTACGGCCTGGTCCCTTCGATCGATCTCGACGAGCTAGTGCGGCAGTGCCGGGCGGCCATCGCCTGGGTCCATCGCCATGCCGCGCAATGGGGCGGCGATCCGAGCCGCATCTCGATCTCCGGCCACTCGGCCGGCGGCCACCTCGTGGCGATGCTCCTGACGACCGACTGGACCGCGTTCGGCGTGCCCGGTGACGTCGTCAAGGCGGCATGCGCGATCAGCGGCCTCTACGACCTTGAGCCCATCCGGCTCTGCTACCTCAACGAAGTGCTTGCCCTCACCCCCGAAGTCGCGCGGCGCAACAGCCCGGTGCATCTCGCTCCATCCTCACCGGCGCCGCTCGTCCTCGCCCTCGGCGGCGCCGAAGGCCCGGAGTATCATCGGCAGACCGAGGACCTGGCCGCGGCCTGGCGGCTGCACGGCGCTCCGATCGAGATCATGGACATGGAGGGCCACGACCACTTCTCGATCGTCGGCGAGCTGCAGTCGCCGTTCAGCCCGCTCGCGCGCGCGATCCAGCAGCAGGCGGGTCTCGGGTGAGCGAGACGGCGAGCCCCCTGCCCGGTAGGCAGACGAGCTGGCCACGGTATTCGTTGTCAGACGATGAGTTACGCGAGGACTCTTACTGGAGCGGCCTAGGACATGGCCAGCACAGCGCCGGGCGAGCCCGTGTGCCGGACGGATGCATCGGAGCCAGCGCCGCGGACTATGGGACAAAGGTCCTATAGAGGGCGCCCGCTCGTGCCCGTATAACGTCAGCGGCGATGGTCGAGTCAGCAATCAGGCCGGTCGGTGGACGACATCGACGAGGTCTCACACGGACGATGAAGCGCGACAGGCTTGCTGCTGGCCGCGCCCTGGGCGTGCCGACGCGCATCGTGCTCCTCGTGGCCCTGCTCGCGATGGCGGGGGCCTGCGCGACGCCAGTGGGGGTGACGCGCCAGGACCCGAAAGTCCTCTATCGGGCCCTCTCGAAGAGCGTGCTGTCGGCGGATGCTCCCAGTACGTTCACCGAGCAGCTGCTCCGGCGTCGAGGGCTGGATGACGCATTCGAGAACAATCCCGAGGCCATGCTCGCCGAACTCCATCGAACGCGTACGACCCGCGACAGCGACCGTCTGTTCGCCCTTGCCGAGCTGAGCTTCCTGCATGGTCGTGAGAACAACAAGCGCGAGTACGTGCTCGCTGCCGCCGTCTACGCGTACGCCTTCC
>JBKOZA010000208.1:0-3483 GCA_046725675.1 Candidatus Methylomirabilota bacterium | reverse complement strand
GTGAAGCCGCTCAGCTTGCGGACGAACTGCAGGGACGACGCGCGGATCTCCTCCTCGGAGGCGGGCGGGGCGAAGTTGTGCAGCGTCTTGATGGCCCGGCACATCGCTCAGCGCTGGTTCAGGGCCCGGTCGGCCACCTCGACCGTCTTCTTCTCGGCGTCGAACTTGAGCGTCTTCTTGGTCTCGACGTCGCCGCCGGTCACCCGGATGAAGAAGGTGTCGTCACCGTACTCGATCGAGTGGATGTCGCCCACGGCAAACACGGCGGCGTGGCCCGGCTCGTTGAGGAACTCCTTGTGCAGCTCGACCTCGGCGAAGCCGGGCTTGCCGCCGTCGTCGAGCCGCCGCCACCGACGCATCCGGGTGGGATTCTTGTAGTTGCCGTAGATCACCCAGCAGGGGCCGTGGTCGTGGATCGCGGAGTTCCCGGCCTTCTCGCGCCCATGGACGAGCACGTGCACGTCGGTCTCCGGGTCGTGGCCGATCGTCGTGCGGTTGGTGTAAGGGACCGGGTCCCCGAGGTGCTTCTTCAGGAGGTCGGGATTGTGTAGCAGCTTCTCGAGGTGGTCCCGGATCTCGGCCAGCCCCGAGGGGATGCCCTTGCTCTTGATCGTCGCGCGGGTGTCGGCGAAGAACTGATCCAGCGAGTAATGGCTCATCGCGCCGCTCCTTTCCACGTTCCATAGCGCCCGCTCTCGACCGAGGTCAGGAACTCGGCGACGAGCTGGTTGAACAGGCCCGGCTCCTCGATGTTCACGGTGTGCCCGGTCATCGGCGCCACCACGAGGCCGGCGTGCGGGATGTGCTTCTTCATGAACAGCCCGGGGCCCAGGCACGGCTCGTCCTGGTCGCCGACGACGATCAGCGACGGCACCGTGATCTTCTTGAGCTCGGGCTCGAGCTGGTAGATGGTCTTGCGCTTCATCTGGACGCCGCGCGCCATCAGCGCCGACCCGACGCCGGAGTGGTCGAGGACGTTGCGCATGAACTCCGCGTGTCCGCGTGGATCCTTCTCGGCAAAGCCGCGCCGGGTCGGGTTGGCCGCGAAGTTCCGCGCCTTGGCCTCGGCCCCCTCGCGCTCGTACAGCGCGGCCTGCCGCTCGGCGTTCTTGACGAACTCCTCGGGGTCGTCGCTGCCGCTGCCGGCCCCGCAGATGATCAGGCTGGCGGTCAGGTCGGGATGGCGGATGCCGAAGTTGACGGTCACGCCGCCGCCCAGGGACAGGCCCCCCACGTGCGCGCGCCGGATGCCGAGGTGCTGCATGAGCGCCCGCAGATCTTCCACCAGGATCTCCACCGAGTAGGCGTCGCCGTCCTTGGGGACCTCCGACGGTGGGTAGCCGCGGTAGTTCCACGTGACCACGCGGTACCGCCGGGAGAAGTACCGCACTTGCTGCTCCCAGGAGCGGTAGTCGCCGCCGTACTCGTGGCACCAGATCAGCGGGAAGCCCTGGCCCGTCTCCTCGTAGTAGAGGTCGAGGGGGCCGGTGACGGAGGCGAGGCGAGCGGTCGGCATGACTCCTCCAGGCGCGCGGATCGCGCGCAGCCGAATCATATCACCCGAACCTGACGGCCTCGGCACGGTGGTGATACCATCGCCGCCATGGCTGACAAACCGATCCGCGTGGGGTTCGTGGGGGCCGGGGCCAACTGCCGTCGTCATCACATCCCCAAGCTCAAGGCCCAGCCGGCCGTCGAGCTGGTAGCGGTGGCCAACCGCAGCCGGGAGTCGAGCGAGCGGGTGGCCAAGGAGTACGGCTTCGCGCGCGTCGAGGACGACTGGCGCAAGGTCGTCGAGGCGCCCGACGTGGACGCCGTCTGCATCGGGACCTGGCCCTACATGCACCGCGAGCTGACAGTGGCCGCGCTGGGCGCGGGCAAGCACGTGCTGTGCGAGGCGCGGATGGCCATGAACGCCGCCGAGGGCCGGCAGATGCTGGCCGCCTCCCGCCAGGCACCGCAGCTGATCGCCCAGCTGGTGCCGTCGCCGCCGACGCTGGAGTTCGACTGGAGCCTGGCGTCGATGATCAACGAGGGCTACGTGGGCGAGGTGCTGGCGGTCGAGCTGCACACCTCGCAGCAGGCCGGCTTCGTCGACCGGGAGGCGCCGCTGCACTGGCGGCAGGACGTCGCGCTGAGCGGTCACAACGTCCTGAACATGGGCATCTGGTACGAGGCGATGATGCGCTGGCTCGGCCCCGCCAAGCGGGTGACGGCGATGACGAAAACGGCGGTGCCGCGCCGCAGGGACTCGGCCGGCGCCTGGCGCGAGGTGAAGGTGCCCGATCACATCGACATCCTCGCCAACCTCAAGGACGGCGGTGTCGCCCACCTGCGGTTCAGCGGCGTCACCGGCCTGGCCCCGGCGGCCGATCTGTGGATCTTCGGTACCGAGGGCACGCTGCGGCTGGAGCCCGACGCCAAGCGCCTCACCGGCGGCCGGCGCGGCGACAAGGAGCTGAAGGAGATCGCGGTCCCGGCCGAGCGGCGGGTCGGCTGGCGGGTCGAGGAGGAGTTCGTCAGCGCCATTCGCGGCCGCGAGAAGATCACCCGCACGACGTTCGAGGACGGCGTCCGCTACATGGAATTCACCGACGCCGTCGCCCGCAGCGCGACCACCGGGCAAGCCGTCGACGTCGTCGCCCTCTAGGGGATGCCCATACACACGGCCGTGCGCCGAGTCGGAATGATCGCCATGCTGGTCATGGTGTTGCCGGCGGCCGGCGCCGCCCAGTCGCCCGACACGCTGGAGGCGCGGCAACAGGCGGTGCGCCGCCACCTGGCCGCCGTCCCCATCGAGGGCATGCTGGACGACATGATCAACACCCTGGCCGGGCAGGTCCCCGAGGCTCGCCGTCCCGAATTCATCGCCCTGATGAAGAAGATGGTCGGGCCCGACACCGTACGCGCGATGACGATGGAGGCCATGCCCCGGCACTTCACGGTCGCCGAGATCGAGGCGATGACGACGTTCTACGGCTCGCCGGAAGGCAAGTCGATCATGAAGAAGTTCGGTCCCTACATGGGGGACCTGATGCCGCGCGTCCAGGCCGAGGTGTTGCGGGCGCTGCAGAAGGTCAAAGAGGAGATGCGGATCTAGCCATGAAGACGATCGTCGCGCTGCCGGGCGAGGGAATCGGGATCGAGGTCGTCGAGGCCACCTGCGAGCTGCTGACCGGCACCGGGCTGCCGCTGAAGATCCTCACGCCGCCCCAGGGCGCCGCCGCCACCAGGAGCCACGGCACGCCCATCCCCGACGAAACCAAGCGGGCGGCTCGGGAGGCCGACGGCGTGCTGTTCGGCGCCGCCGGGCCGTCGTCGTCGCCGGTGGTCTCGTGGCTGCGCTGGGAGATGGAGGCCTTCGCGGGCGTGCGCCCGATCCGCTACTACCCCGGCATGCGCTCGCCGCTGGCCGAGCCGGACGGCATCGACTACGTGATCCTGCGCGAGAACAGCGAGGGACTCTATCCCGGGCGCGAGGGC
>JBKOZA010000207.1:0-5097 GCA_046725675.1 Candidatus Methylomirabilota bacterium | reverse complement strand
CTACTGGACTCCCCCCGGAAAATCTCTAGGCCTCTTCGGGTAATCGCGCGCCGCCGCCCGCTCAAAAAGGTGCAGCTGCTAGGCGCCGACGAGCGACGACTGAGGCGTGGGCCGCCCACGCCGCAGGGAGGAGCGAGGAGGCAACGACGCAGATGCGCCTTTTTCAGCGGGCGGCGTGGGCGCGAGCCAGCAACCGATCGATCTCGCCCGGCGTCAGATCAAGAAACCAGAAGGCGACCATGTGCTCGCCGTCGGAGCGCACGACCAGTGCGAGCGCATCGACCGCCGGCCCCCCATCAGCCAGCGCCACCGCCAGGCGAGCGGCGGTCCCCGGGCGCAGGGCGTGATCGACCCTGGCGCGCAGCCCGGTGGCGCTGACGTCGATCACCGCCCCGGCCGCGACCACGCCCTGCTCGGTCGTCGCCCGTAGCGGCAAGGTGACCGGGAACCGGGTCGCCGTCCGGCGCTCGCCCACATGTGGGGTCTGCCCGAGCCCGCCTCCGATGACCGGGATGTGCTCGAGCACAGTGCGGAGGACCTCGAGTGGCACCGGCTTGGCCAGGAACTCCAGCGCGCCCAGGCGCAGGCAGTCGCGGGCCTGGTCCTCCGTGACGTAGCCCGAGACGACGATGACCGGCACACCAGACTCGCGGACGGCCCGCAGACTGAGGAACTCCAGCCCGGTCATGCCGGGGAGCTTCACGTCGAGGATGATGGCGTCGGGCGGCTCGGCGCCCAGGCGCTCCAGCGCGGTCTCGGCGCTCCCCACCACCTCCGGACGGTGTCCGATCTCCGTCAGGTAGTCGGCGAGGACGCCGCCGAGATCGCGCTCGTCCTCGACGACCAGGACGTGGAGCGGCGCCGCGGGAGGCGGGCTCACAGCTCGGGCCGGCACACCACGCGGAAGTTACATCGACGACAGATCCGCCGCTCCTCGGTCTGCTCGAAGTCTTCCAGGCGGGCGACGTTGGCCTCGGGGTCGAGCAGGTATGCGTGCATCGAGCGGATCGAGAGCCGGAGCTGCTCGCGCACCCTCTGCAGCCGCGTGTCGTCCCAGGCGAGCGGCGTCACCGCGGGCTCTCGCAGGTTGGCCTCGAGCAGCTCGACCTGGGCGGGCTCGACGCCGAGCACCTCTCGGGCGTAGAGGGCGTAGCAGCCGAGCTGGAAGGCGGTCGCGTCGGCGTCGGTGGCGCCGGTCTTCCAGTCGACGAGCGTCAAGAGGCCGTCGGCATCCCAGTAGCCGAAGTCGGGTGCGATCCACACGGGCGTGCCCTCGAAATCGAACACCTTGGACCAGTGCTCGATCGACCAGTGCTCGGGCGCGGTCCGGCGCACCTTGTCCAGCAGCGGCAGCCGGAAGAAATTCCGCAGGCAGGTGACGACGTTGCCCCGCAGCGCCCGCCAGACGTCGGGCTTCAGCTCGACGGTGTACTCGTGCTCGAAGAGGGCCAGCGTCCTGGGGTCCTCGCGATAGCGGGCGGCCCGTGAGCTCCGCCACTCACCGCGCATGCGCTCCACGACGTCGGCGATGAACGGCTCGACCGGCACGGTCCGCCCCTCGCGAAAGACGTGCAGGGCCATCTCGATGGCGTCGTGGACCACGCGACCGGCCCACATCTGTCGCGAGGCGAGCTGCTTGAGAATGTACAGGCGGCGGACGTCGGGGGCGGCGTCCGGTGCCCAGCCGCCCCAGGAACCATAGTACTGGTAGAAGTACTTGCGCCTGCAGTCCTGGAAGCAGGCGTCACGGCTGCGTGACCAGGAGAACTCGTTGACCAGCGCGGCCATCTCTTCCCGATTCTAACGCCCTTGACCCTCCCCCGATGCCTTGCTAGCGTGACGCCATGTCACCAGGCGCGTTCGTCGTTGCATGCCCCTGCTGCCAGGCCAAGCTGACGATCGACCCCGAGCTCGGCGCGGTGATCGCCCACGAGGCGCCGCCGGCCAGGCGCACGGTCGACGACCTCGGCGCCGCGTTCGACGCCCTGCGCTCCAAGTCCGCCGAGCGCGAGGCGCGTTTCCGCGAGCAGATGCAGGCCGAGGGGCAGAAGGGCAAGCTGCTCGACCGCAAGTTCCAGGAGAGCCTCAAGAAAGCGAAGGACTCGCCGGACCCGCCCAAGCGGCCGTTCGACTTCGACTGACGGCCGGCGATCTCAGCCGGTCCGCCAGTCTTTCTGCGTCGTTTCGGGTAACCCGGCGTTGGCGTTCAAGTTCTTCGATCATCGCCTCGAGGACTGAGTCAATGACCGGAGCGAGCGCTGGCAGCTCGTCCACACCACCCCGGGAACTCGCTGGATTGATTCCGCGTTCACTAGGGTGCAATGTTGACTCGCCCGACCAGATCCGCCAATGGAGGAAGCTGATGATGCGACTGATCGCCATTCTGATAGCGCTCACGTTCGCCCTCACGTCCGTGAGCCCCGTGGTGGCCCAGCCCAAGAGCGACCCAGCTGCGAAGTCCGACAAGGCCGCCGCGTCAACGAAGAAGGAGCCGCTCGATATCAACACCGCCTCAGAAGCCGACCTGAAGGCGCTCCCCGGGATCGGCGACGCCTACGCTAAGAAGATCGTCGACGGGAGGCCCTACAAGCAGAAGAACGAGCTGGTGCAGAAGAAGGTTGTGCCGCAGGGCACGTACGACAAGATCAAGGATCAGATCGTCGCGAAGCAGAAGTAGGCGCCGACGGCCGGGCCGGCCGGCGTCGGCCGGCCCGGCTTCACCTTGCTCGCCGGCGTCATGCCCATCTCGCGGTAGGTGTTAGTGTTGAGGGGTTGGCGCGCTTACACCCCCAGCGCCGTCTGACTTCGACTGACGAGCTCCTCGGCGACCTGCTCCGGCAGGTCAGCCGCAGCTTCTACCTCTCGCTCGCCATCCTCGGCCGTCCGCTGCGGGAGCCGCTCGGGCTCGCCTACCTGCTGGCGCGCGCAGCCGACACCGTCGCGGATACCGCGCTCGTGCCCCGGGCGGAGCGCCTGCACCATCTCCAGACCCTGCGCCACGCCTACGCCGGCCAGGCGGCCGACACCGAGGGCGTGGCGCTGGCCTGCGCGCCGCACCAGGTGCACCGTGCCGAGCGTCGCCTGCTTGAGCGCGTGGACGCCGTGCTGGCGGCGGTCGCCGCCCTCCCCGAGGCGGACCGCGACGGTGTTCGCGCGGTGCTGACGACGATCACCGACGGGATGCTGTTCGATCTCGCGCGCTTCCCTGGAGGGGACGCCGGCGGGCTGGCGGCCCTGGAGACACTCGAGGATCTCGACCACTACACGTATCTGGTGGCGGGCTGCGTCGGCGAGTTCTGGACCGACCTGCACCTGGCCCATCGGCCGAGGCTGGCCGGCTGGGACGCCGCCTCCATGCGGGCCAGCGGCGTACGGTTCGGGAAAGCCTTGCAGATGACCAACGTGCTGCGCGACGTGCCCAGCGACCTCGCGCACGGGCGCTGCTACCTGCCAGCGCGCGAGCTGGGCGCCCTTGGCTTGACGCCCGCCGATCTCCTCGAGCCAGGCGGCGCCGGCCGCGCACGCCCGCTCCTCCACCGGTTGCTCGGGATCGCCGTGGGCCACTACGACGCCGCCTGGCGCTACACGCTGGCCATCCCCCGTTCGGAGTGGCGTATGCGGCTGGCCTGCATGTGGCCACTGCTCATCGGCCAGGCCACGCTCGAAGCGATCGCCGCGCATTCCGACCCGCTGGTCTCCGCGCCCGTGAAGATCTCGCGCGCCAACGTCCGCGCGATCCTCGCCGGCTCCGCCCTCACGGTCTGGTCCAATCGAGCGCTCGCCGCGGCGGCCGCTCGCTGGCACTCCCGCCTGTCCGCCCGCATCGCCTGACATCTCCACGGGGCCTCGCCGGGCCGCCCGGCGGGGCTAGTCGCGGAGATCGAGGGAAAGCAGCGCCGCGGGATCGATGCGCGAGCCCGCGAGCTGCACCGCGAAGTGCAGGTGCGGGCCGGTGGCGCGCCCGGTGGCGCCGACCGTGCCGAGCTGCTGGCCGCGGTCGATGACGTCACCGTCGCCCACCGCGACCGTGTCGAGGTGGAAGTAGAGCGTGTAGAGGCCGAGCCCGTGGTCCAGGGCCACCAGCCGGCCCGGGAAGAAGTAGTCGCCCACGAGCGCCACTCGGCCGCGGTTCGCCGCCACCACCGGCGTGCCGCGGTCGGCCGCGTAGTCGCCGCCGCTGTGCGGGGCACGCGGCTTCCCGTTGATGATACGGCGGGCGCCGAACCCGGTCGCGGGCTCGGTGCCGGCCACCGGCCTCGCGAAGCGCCCGCGCCAGAGACGCTCGGGCGTGATCGTGTGGTAGAGCGTGCGCAACCGCTCGCCCTCGGACACCGCGCGGCGCTCGGTCTCAGGATCGAGATCGACCATTGCCTGGGGCAGCGTGAGTCGCTGCACCGGGAAGTCGCGCTTGTGGATCGTCAGGCGGCCGTCCAGGCGGCGTGGCTCGCGCCCGGGCTCGACGATCGCCAGTCGCCAGGGCTGCGGTTCGGCCTTCGCCTCGAGGTCGATGCCGACGACGGCGGCCTGCCCGCCGGCGTACGGAAAGAAGGTCAGGGCGCGGGGCCCGAGCGTACCCTCGACGGACGCCGAGTCGGCGACGCCACGCACGTGCACCCAGGCGACGTCGCCCGGGTGCACCCGCGCGGGGTGCCAGCGCACGAGGGGCGGCTCGGCAGCGGCGACCGGCAGCGTGAGCAGCCCAAGGGCGAGGGCGAGGGCCGCCAGAGGGCGGCCTGGGATCACTCGGGGCGCTGCTGCCGCAGGAACTGCTCGATCTCCGCGACGAGCTCCGACGCCGGCGGCAGATCGCTGGCCGGGGCCGGGGTGGCCTCGGGCTCCTCGGCGGCGTCGCGCGACTCCAGCTTGGCCACGTAGGCCTTGATCTTGGCGTTCTGCGCCACGATCTCCGCGAGGTTCTGGTCGTACTGGCGGGAGGCCTCCTCGAGATCGCCCAGATCGGCCTCGAGGTTCAGCAGCGTCAGCACGCGCTGCACCAGGGCCAGGGCCGCCTTGGGGTTCTCGATGCCGGAGACGTAGTGGGGGACGTTCGCCCACACGCTGGCCGTGGCTATCCCGCCCTCGCGACACGCCGTGTTG
>JBKOZA010000206.1:0-6126 GCA_046725675.1 Candidatus Methylomirabilota bacterium | reverse complement strand
GGGCGCTGGACCGAGGCGCAGTACCGTAACGCCGCCCTGGAGACGTTCCGCGCGCTTGCGCCGCTCTATCGCCTGCGCTCGTGACCGGACCCGGCGCCGGCGCCGTCATCTTCGACATGGACGGCGTGCTCCTCGACTCGGGCGTCCACCATCGAGACGCCTGGCGCCTGCTCCTCGCGGATCTCGGCGTCACGCCCGCCCCTGAATTCTGGCGCTGCACGATCGGTCGGCCGGTGGAGGAGGCCGCGGCCCTGCTGCTCGAGCGTCCGTTGGCGCCGGCCGAGGCGGCCGAGCTGGCGCGCCGCAAGCGCGAGCACTACCGGCGCCTGGCCGCCCGCGGCCTGCTCCCCGTCGCCGGAGCGCCGAGCTTTGTCACCGCGCTGGCCCGGCACGGCGTGCCCCGGGCGGTGGCCAGCTCGGCCTCGCGGGAGGATGTCGAATCGCTGCTGACCGAGATCGGCCTGCGCGCCCACTTCGAGATTGTCGTCACCGCCGACGACGTCCGCCAGGGCAAGCCGAGCCCCGAGGTGTACCTGCGCGCGGCCGCCGGTCTCGGGCAGCCGCCCGGCGCCTGCCTCGTCTTCGAGGACGCCGTCGTCGGCGTCCTCGCCGCCCGCACCGCCGGCATGCGGGTCATCGGGCTCACGACCGGGCTCACCGCGCGCGAGCTCGTGGCGGCCGGCGCCGAGCGCGCGATCCCCGACTTCGAGGCGCTGTCGTGGCCGGTGTGAGCCGGCCGGACTTTTGGGACGCGCTGTACGCCGCCGGCGGCGACGGCTGGGAGCTCGGGGCAGCGGCACCCCCGCTCGTCGACGTGGTGGAGCGCACGCCGCCGCCGCGCGGGCGGGTCGCCGTGCTCGGCTGTGGCCGGGGCCACGACGCTCGCCTGCTGGCCGCGCGCGGCTACGAGGTGGTCGGCTACGATTTCTCGACGGCGGCGGTGGAGGCCGCCCGCGCTCTCGCCCCCCGCGACGGCCTGAACGTCCGGTTCGAGCAGCGCGACATCTTCACGCTCGGCCGCGACGAGGCCCACGCGTTCGACGGCGTCTGGGAGTACACCTGCTTCTGCGCCATCGACCCTACCCGCCGCGACGAGTACGTGCGCACGGTAGCGTCCATTCTCAGGCCCGGCGGCTGGCTCTTGGCCTGCTTCTTCCCTCTGCGCGGTGGTGGCGCCGGCCCGCCGTTCCCGGTCACGCGGGCCGAAGTGCGCCGGCGCTTCGCGGGGTCGTTCCGATTCGAGCGCGCCCAGCCGCCGCTGCGCTCTGCGCGCGGCCGGCAGGGCCGCGAGTGGCTCGTCTTGGCCCGGCGCACGTGATACCCTGCACCCCACTTTTTCCGTCTCCGAGGAGGGAGTCTCGATGAGATCCATCCGCATCCTGCTGGCGCTCGCGCTGGTCGCCACGTTCGCCGCGACGGCCGTGGTCGCGCCCCGCGTGGACGCCCAGGGGCAGACCATCAAGATCGGCCTGCTGTTCGATCACTCGGGGCCGTTCTCGGCCGCGGGCTCGCTCAACTGCTGGCGGGGCGCCAAGATGATCATCGACCTCGTCAACGAGCGCGGCGGCGTACTCGGCAAGTACAAGATCGTCCAGGTGGACGGCGACAGCCAGTCGAAGGCCGAGGTGGCGATCAACGAGGCCGAGCGGCTGCTCAACGTCGAGAAGGTCGACATCCTGGCCGGCGTGTACTCCAGCGCGCACGCCGTCCCCCTGGCGGAGAAGGTCGACCGGCAGAAGAAGTTCCTGTGGATCACCACCGCCATCGCCGATGGCGTGCTCCTGGACCGAAACCTCCAGTACACGTTCCGCCCGCAGCCCAACGGCGGACTGTTCGGCGCCTACTCGATGCAGTACATCGCTGCTTACTCGCAGGAACGCTTCAAGAAGGCGCCCAAGGATCTGCGCGTCGCGATCATCTACGAGGATGGCCCCTACGGCACCGGCGTGGCCGCCGCCAACGAGGCAGAGGCCAAGAAGCAGGGCATGCAGGTCGTCCTCAAGGAGGGCTTCTCGATCCAGGCGCCCGACCTGTCCTCGCTGGTGACGAAGCTGCGCGCGGCGCGGCCCGACGTGCTGTTCCACACCGGCTACGCGCCGGACATCGCGCTATTCCTGCGCCAGGCCAAGGAGCAAGGGCTGCGCGTGAAGGCCTACCTCGGCCACGGCGCCGGCCACAGCCAGATCGACAAGCTCAAGGAAGGCTTCGGGACCGAGATCGAGGGCTTCCACACGGTCGACCCCATCGCCTCCCAGCTGCTCGATCCCAAGAAGCTCAAGCCCGGCGTGGGGGAGCTCGCCGCCGAGATGGTGAAGCGCTACAAGACGTTCGAGCCGAACATCGCGCCGGCCGCCATTGCGCCGCACGTCTCGATGGGCTTCAACAACATGTGGATCCTGCTCAACGACGTGCTGCCGCGCGCGATCCAGAAGCACGGCGGCTTCGGCCCCGAGGCGCTCGCCAAGGCGGCGCGCGAGACGGACATTCCCGAGGGGGGCACCATGCAGGGCTATGGCGTGAAGTTCCATCCTCCCGGCCATCCCATGGCCGGACAGAACGAGCGCGCCTTCCCCGCGGTGTTCCAGATCGTCGAGGGTAAGTTCGAGATCGTCTATCCCAAGACCGTGCAGACGGCGAACCCGATCCTGCCACTGGCGCCCTCGTCGCCGTTTGCCGCTCGCTGAGCTCGGAGGGGGGCTCCCCCCCCTTCCGACGGTCGTCGCGCGCCTGACGGCGCGCTCCTCCCTGCCTCCCCCGGCAGGGTCGCGCGGGCGAAGCCCGCGCTCGAACGGCGATGAATCGACTGCGTGTCGCGGATATCGGCTGTCAGGCGAACCGTGAGGCATTGTTGAATGAGTGAGCGTGAACCCATGCTGGCGGTGGAGGGATTGACGAAGAGGTTTGGGGGGTTCACGGCGCTCAACGGCGTTTCATTCGAGGTGCGCGAGGGGGAGATTCTGGGGTTGATCGGGCCGAATGGGTCGGGGAAGACGACGGCGTTCAACTGCATCTCGGGGGCCCTGGAGCCGTCGGCGGGGACGATCCGGTTCAAGGGCGAGGAGATCGGCGGGTTGACCCCCGACGCGATCTGCCACCGGGGGCTGGCGCGCACGTTCCAGATCCCCCGGCCGTTTCGCAAGCTGTCGATCCTCGAGAACGTCGCGGTGGCCGCGCACTACGGGGCCACCGTGCGGCTGAGCGAGGCCGACGCGCGGCGGCGCGCCGCGCAGATCCTGGACATGGTCGGGCTGACGACCGACCGCGAGGCGCTGCCGACCCTGCTCGGGGCCGGCGGCCTGAAGAAGCTCGAGCTGGCGCGGGCGCTGGCGACGGCGCCCTCGCTGCTCCTGGCCGACGAGAGCCTCGGGGGGCTCGATCCCACGGAAATGACGAACGCCGCCGACATGCTGCGGCGGGTGCGGCGCGAGCTCGGGGTCACCATCGTGTGGGTCGAGCACATCATGGCCACGCTCATGCGAATCGTCGATCGGGTGGTCGTGCTCGACCACGGGGAGAAGATCGCCGACGGCGCTCCGCTCGACGTCGCCGACGACCCGCGCGTCATCGAGGCGTACCTCGGCGAGAAGATCGTCCTCACGTGAACCTCTCAGGGCGGTCCGCGTGCTCCAGCTGACGGCCGTGCGGGCGGGGTACGGGCAGTTCACGGCGTTGTGGGACGTGTCGCTGCGTGTCGACGCGGGGGAAGCAGTGGCGGTGGTCGGACCCAACGGGGCGGGGAAGACGACGCTCATGCGCGTCATCTCCGGGCTGATCTCGCCGAAGTCCGGCGAGATCGCGTTCGCAGGACAGGCCATCGGGGGACGGCCGGCCTACGACGTCGTCGCCCGCGGGATCGCCCACGTGCCGGAGGGGCGGCGGATCTTCCCGGGGCTGTCGGTCGCCGACAATCTCCGGATGGGCGCCTTCCTGCCGGCGGCTCGGCGCCGGTTCGCCGACAGCCTGGCCCGCGTGTACGCGCTGTTTCCGGTGCTGGCGGAGCGGCAGAAGCAGCGGGCGGGCAGCCTCTCGGGCGGCGAGCAGCAGATGCTGGCCATCGGGCGGGCGTTGATGTCGGGACCCAAGCTGATCCTACTCGACGAGCCCTCGATGGGGCTGGCGCCCGTGATGGTGCTGCGGCTGTTCGACCTCATCCGCCGCGTGCGACAGGAGGGCTACACGATCCTGGTCGTCGAGCAGAACGTCCGCCAGGTGCTCCGGCTCGTCGACCGCGCGTACCTGCTCGAGGTCGGACGCATCAAGATGGAGGGCCGGGCGGACACGCTGGCCGAGCAGGATTTCGTCCGCAAGGCCTACGTGGGCCTGTGATCGACCCGCTCTTCCTGGCCGAGGCGGCGGTGAACGGCCTGCTCCTGGGCGGCGTGCTCGCCCTGCTCGCGCTCGGCCTCAACCTCATCTTCGGCGTCATCGACATCGTGTGGATCGCCTACGTCGACCTCGTGATGATCTGCATGTACGCCGTGTACTTCAGCGTGCAAGTCTACGGCTGGCCGATCTGGGTCGGCGGCCTGCTCAGCGTGGCGCTCGGCGTCCTGCTCGGTCTCGGCGTCCACCTGCTCATCATCTCGCCCATTCTCACCAGCGCCCCCGTGAACCAGCTCCTGGCGACCGGCGGGCTGCTGTTTTTCCTGCAATCCTTCGCCACGTTCCTGTGGACGACCGATCACCGGTCAGTGCGGCTGACGCTGCCCCGGCTCGAGCTGTTCGACATGCCGATCTCGGTCGCCCGCCTGATCGCCTTCGTGCTGTCGATCGTGGCCATGCTCGGCCTCTACCTGTTCCTCACCCGCACGTACATCGGCACCGCCATCCGGGCGGTGTCGCAGGACCGCGAGGCGATGGCGCTCATGGGCGCCAACCCACGTCGCGTGTACCTGGTGACCTCGGCAGTCGGCGGCGCCATGGCCGGTGTCGCCGGCGCGTTGCTCATCATCCAGTACGCCGTGCACCCGTTCTTCGGCGCGGCGTTCGGTCCGATCACGTTCATGATCTGCGTGCTGGGCGGGCTCGGGAACATGGTGGGCGCTTTCGTGGCCTCGTTCGTCATGAGCGAGGTCATCGCGGTGAGCGGCGTCCTCTGGTCGACCGAGATGGGCTACGTCATCGCGTTCGTGGTCTTCATCGTGATGATCTTCGTCCGCCCCGGCGGGATCCTGGCCCGCCGCGGCTGATGGGCGCGCGCCTGCTCGGCGGGCTGCTGCTGGCGGCGCTGGCCCTGGTGCCGCTGGCGCCGATGGCCGGCATGCGCGAGTACGCGCTGCACGTGATGGTGCAGATCTTCATCTGGTCTTTCATCGGCGGGGCCTGGTCACTGATGGGGCGCTTCGGCCTCACCTCGCTCGGCCACGGCGCGTTCCTGGGGCTGGGCGCCTACACGACGACTCTGCTGTGGAACTTCTTCGGCCTCACCCCCTGGCTCGGCGGGGTAGTGGCGGTGGCGCTCACCGCCGGCCTGGCGGCGATCGTCGCCTATCCGTGCTCGCGCCTGGCGGTGGTCGGCCACTACTTCGGGCTCGTCACCCTCGCCGTCGGCGAGGTCGTCCGGCTGCTCATCATCGCCGAGCGGGACTGGACGGGCGGCTCGCTCGGCCTGACGGTGAAGCCGGTCGGCGCCGACAGCCTGCTGGCCGTGCAATTCGCCGACAAGCGCGTCTTCTACTACGGCGCGCTGCTGCTGTGGCTGGCCGGCCTGGCGGTGTGGGCGCGCATGGACCGCTCGATGGCGCGCTCGGCCATGGAGGCCATCGGCGAGGACGAGACGGCGGCCGCCTCGGTCGGCATCCACGTCACGCGCTTCAAGGTCGGCATCACGGTCCTGTCGGCCGCGCTGACCGCCGTCGGCGGCATCGCCTACGCGCAGTACATCTCCTACGTGAACCCCGACACCCTGGCCGGCATCGGGGTGTCGCTGCGCATCGTGTTCGCCGTGGTCCTGGGTGGCATGTACTCGCTGCTCGGTCCCACGGTCGGGACCGCGCTGACCATCGCGCTCGCCGAGGCGCTGCGGGTGCTGTTCGGGCTGAAGTTCATCGGCATGGCGGAGACGATCTACGGGCTGCTGCTGATCCTGTTCATCATCTTCCTGCCGGCCGGCATCTACGGCACGGC
>JBKOZA010000205.1:0-17575 GCA_046725675.1 Candidatus Methylomirabilota bacterium | reverse complement strand
GGTGCCGCCCTGCACGATCATCTGCGTGAAGGTGAGATAGTCGCCGGCGGTGCCGTAGAGGCCGCCGCCGCCCATGAGGAACTCCGGCTCCTCGGGCAGCGCGAACTCGATGGGCGCCAGCGCGCCCTGCTCGTTGCGCGCGTGCACCCGCGACTGCCGGGCCCGCTGCGCAGGCGAGAGGCTGAACGACGTGTCGGCCATTCCGAGCGGGCCGAAGATGTTCTCCTTGAAGTAGCGGTCGAGCCGCTGACCGGAAGCGGTCTCGACCATCTTGCCGGCCCAGTCGATGTTGATGCCGTAATCCCAGGCGTCGCCCGGATCGAACAGCAGCGGGGTCGTCAGCGCGGCGTTCGTGCATGTCGTGATGCCCGGGGTCTTGGTCGCCTCCTGGTAGCGCGCGATGTCCGGCCGCCAGATCTCGTAGCTGAAGCCGGCGGTGTGGGTGAGGAGGTGCTTGAGGGTGATCGGCCGCTTGGGCGCGCGTAGCCGCGGCTGGCCGCCGGCGTCGAAGCCCTCGAGGACGCGCGCCTTGGCCAGGTCGGGCACCACTTCCTGGGCGGGCCGGTCGAGGCTGAGCTTTCCCCGCTCGACGAGCTGCATGGCGGCGGTGGCCGTGATCGCCTTGGTCATCGACGCGATCCACACGACGGTGTCCAGCGTCATCGGCGCATTGGCGCCGACCTCACGCGTGCCGAAGGCGCCCTCGTAAATCCGCCCCCGGTCGGTGGCGGCGACGCCGATGATGCCGGGCATCTTCCCGGACTCGACCGCCTGGCGGAACATCGTGTCGACGGATGGAATGCTTGGCATGACTCATCTCCTTGTCGGTGACGACCGGGCGAAATCGAACCCTCGGCGCTGCGGGCGGGCGTCAGCTTAGCGCAGCCCGGGCGGCGTCTCAACCAGGGTGGAGCTCAGACCTCGTCGATCTTCCGCGTGACCGGGCGCGAGCCCAGCTCACCGCCCATCCAGCCCGGCACGACGGCCGAGAACCGGCCGGCGGTGCCCCCGGCCACGACGATCACGATCTCCTCGGTCGAGGGAAACTTGGGAATGCGCTCATCGGGCGCCCGACCCTCGAGCAGGTTCTTCAGCCGACCGGTCTCGGCGCCGTCGGGACCGGGCGCCAGGTCGCGCACCGGGCGTCGCACCGTCTGGTACAGGTGCTCCCGCACGGCCTGCTTCGACCAGCCGTCGGCGGCCAGCGTGCACGCGTGCTCGGGACCGATCACGAAGAGCGTGTGGCCGTAGAGCGGAAAGCTCTTGTGGTTCCAGACGCCCGCCGCCGACCAGCCCAGCGAGGCGACCAGTTGCGGCGCCGAGCGGCTGAGGTGATCGTTCACCATGAGTGGACTTTCGCCGGAGAACAGCGTGACCGTGCTGTCGGTCGCCGCGAAGCCAGCCTCGACGTGCAATGGCTCCCAGGGCGAGACCTCCTCGTGTTCCCCGATGCAGTAGGTGTAGCGACCCGGATGCCCCATCGTCGACATGGAGATCTGCCCGGCCCGGGTGCCGCCGAGGTTGATCATGACGAGCCGCAGCGCGCGCCCGATGGTGGCGTTCGCGCGATAGCCGGGGCCGAACACGCCGGCCGCGCAGTTGACGTCGAGCCGCCGGCGCACCGGGCCGTTGACGATGACGAGTGGCGACGCGGCGTTCGTCGTCCCCGACTGGCCGTGCAGATTGAACGCGGGGTCGCAGGCGGCCTCCACGACGGCGAGGACCACGGGAAAGTACGCGGGCCGACAGCCGGCCATCACCGCGTTGACCGCGAGCTTCTCCACGGTGGCGCGGCCGAAGTTCGGGGGTACCTCGGCGACGAGCGCGCCGCGCGCGCGCTGCGTGGCCGCCAGCATCGCGTCCACGCGCGCCCGCGAGGGTGGCACCACCGGCAGGCCGTCGGTGACGCCGCGCTCGAACCAGGCCTCGACGTCGTCGTCAGCCACGCGCGCTCGTCGGAGCCGGCCGGCATCCGTGGCCGTCGGGGGCGCGGGCGGCCTGGATCGCGCGCCACACTCGCTCGGGCGTGGCGGGCATCTCGATGTGCTCGACGCCCAGCTCGGCCAGCGCGTCGACGACGGCGTTGATGACGGCGGCCAGCGCCGGCGTGGTGCCGCCCTCGCCGCCACCCCGTAGCCCGAGCGGGTTGGACGTGGACGGCACCTCGCTCAGCTCGGTGGTGAACGACGGCAGGCTGTCCGCGCGCGGCAGGGCGTAGTCCATGAACGTCGCCGAGGTGAGCTGGCCTTCGGCGTCGTAGTGGCACAGCTCCCAGAGCGCCTGGCCCACGCCGGCCGCGATCCCGCCGTGGGTCTGGCCGTGCAGGATCAGTGGGTTCACCGCCCGCCCGACGTCGTCGACGCTGGTGTGGCGGACGACCTCGACGACGCCGGTCTCCGGATCGACCTCGACCTCCGACACCGCGCAGCCGTAGGGATACGAGGGTACCGGCATCGTCTCGTCGCTGACCCCCGCGAGCGGGCCGCGGAGCTCTTCGGGGGTGTCGGACCGCTCGGCCGCCGCGGCCACCTCGAACAGGCCCACGGCGCGGTCGGTGCCCTTCACCGTGAACCGAGAATCGACGAATTCGATGTCCGGCGGGGCTGCCTCGAGCAGCCAGGCAGCGAGCTGCACACCCCGGGCGACGATCTGGTCCGACGCCCGCGCCATCACGACCGCGCCCAGGCGCATGGAGCGGCCGGAGTGCGACCCGCCGCCGAACGGCAGGAGATCGGTGTCGCCCGTGACGAGCCGGACCTGGTCGACTCCGACGCCAAGCCACTCGGTGACGAGCTGAGCGAAGCTCGTCTCGTGACCCTGCCCGGAGGACAGCGTGCCGAGCACGACGTCGACGCGGCCCTCGGGTCGCACCGTGATCTCCGCGCGCTCGCGCGGGGCGCCGGTGTTCAGCTCGATGTAGTTCGCGATGCCGATGCCGCGGTAACGGCCCCGCCGGCGCGCCTCGGCGCGGCGCGCCTCGAACCCGGCCCAGTCGGCGAGCGCGACGACCCGATCCTGGGCGTCGGCGTAGTCGCCACTGTCATAGAGGAGGCCGACCGGGTTGCGGTACGGCATCACCCCCGCCGGCACCAGGTTGCGACGGCGGAGTGCGACGCGGTCGAAGCCGTGGCGGCGGGCGGCGAGGTCGATCAGCCGCTCGATGACGAACATGACCTCCGGCCGGCCGGCGGCGCGATAGGGCGTCGTCGGCGCCGTGTTGGTGAGCACCGCGCGCCCGTGGATCGACGCGACGGGGATGTCGTACACGCTGGGCAGCACGGCCACGCCCTTGGCGAGCGGGATGAACGACACCGCGTGGGCGCCAACGTTGCTGGTGTTGACCGCGCGCAGCGCGAGAAAGCGGCCGTCGGCGTCGAGCGCCAGCTCGGCGTGGGAGACGAGGTCGCGGGCCTGGTAGTCCGTCAGCATCGTCTCGCGCCGATCGCCCGTCCACTTCACCGGTCGGCCCAGTCGCCGGGCCGCCCACGCCACCAGCGCCTGCTCCGGATAGCAGCTGTTGCGGGTGCCGTAGTTGCCGCCGACGTCGCCGGCCACGACGCGAACCGCGGCCGGCGGCACGCCGAGCGTGCGGGCGACGTCCTGCTGGATCCGCCAGGAGCCGCCCGAGCCGGTGTAGACGGTGTAACGGCCGCTGGCGGCGTCGTACTCGCCGAGGACCCCGCGCGGCTCCATCGGCACGCCGGTGACCCGGTTGACCTGGGTCTCGAGCCGGACGACGTGGGCCGCGCGCGCGAAGGCGGCCTCGGTGGCGTCGGCATCGCCGGCTTGCGAGTCGACGCAGAGGTTCGACGCGCGCTCGCCCCAGACGGGTGGGCCGCCGACCGCAGCGGCGGTCGCGACGGTGGCCGGCAGCGGCTGCCAGTCGACGCGCACGAGCTCGGCGCCGTCGCGCGCGGCGGCGGGCGTGTCCGCGAGCACCATCGCCACCGGCTCGCCGACGAAGCGCGCCCGGTCGGTGGGCAGGGGCGCGTGGGGGGCGATGAAGAACGGTGACCCGTCGCGGCTCTTGAGCGGGACCTCGTGCGGGTTGGTCGGGACCGCCGGGTGGGTGATCAGCCCCACGCCGTCACCGGCCGCGTCGGCGCCGGTGAGGACGGCGAGCACGCCGGGGGTCTTCAGCGCGTCGCCGGGGTCGATCCCGCGGATCACCGCGTGCGCGTGCGGCGAACGCACCATGCCGGCGTGGGCCTGGCCCGGGCGAGCGACGTCGTCGGTGTAACGACCGCGACCGGTGACGAGGCGCCGGTCTTCCTTGCGACGGAGTGGTTTGCCGATGCCGTCGGACGCCGTGCGCGCACGGGATGCGAGGAAGGACATCGTCAATCCGCGAACTGCGCGGCCCGCCACTTGAGCGCGGCGCCCAGCCCCTCCTTCTCGCGAATCTCGTCGAACTTCGTGCCGACCTCCGTGCGCGCCGCGTACAGCGGCGCCAGCACGTCGAGCCCGGCCCGGATGGCGTTGCGGAAGCCGGCGGCGTCGGCGCCGCGGTTGATCGCGAGCTTGGTGGCCATCAGCGATTCAGGGGAGATCAACGCCATTCGCCGCGCGAACTTCATGGTGGCGCCCGCCAGCTCGGCGCGCGGCACGACGCGATTGACCATGCCCCAGGCCAGGGCCGTCCGGGCGTCGATCGGATCGCCGAGGTAGAGCAGCTCGCGGGCCCGCTTGAGGCCGACGATGAACGGCATCACCAGCGCCGGCCCCACGTTGGAGAAGCGGATCTCCGGCTCACCGAACAGCGCGTCGTCCGCCGCGATGGTCACGTCGCACATCATCACCATCTCGCAGCCGCCACCCAGACAGTGGCCCTGCACGGAGGCGATCACCGGCTTGCGCATGTCCCACGGCGTCATCTCCAGCCGCACGTCGTCGGTCAGCGACTCGTGCCAGGCCAGCGCGTTGCCGCGCCGGGCGGCCCGGGCGGGACTGGGGCCGATGTCGTAGCCGGCCGAGAAGCTGCGTCCCTCGGCGCGCACCACCACGACGCTGGTGGCCGGATCGCGGTCGGCCTCGTGGAAGCGCTCGATCAGCAGCGCCTTGAGCTCGGGCGTGATCGCGTTGAGCTTGTCGGGCCGGTTGAGCGTGACGAGACCGACCCTGCCGTCGACGGCGTAGGTCACGAGCTGAGCGATCATGGCGGCTCCTCCTGGCCGCGGACGTCGCTGCCGGCGGCCACGGAGCCCTATGCTATACGCACTCCCGCCCCTCGACACGCGGCGCTCGGCGCGAAGGCGCGGGCCGAATCTCCTGCTTTGGCTCCGCGCTCAGATGCCCTACTCTCGGTCCTGATGGGGAGGACGATCCTGGCTGCCGGCGGGTTCCTGGCGTTGGTGCTCGTCGTGACGGCGGCCGGCGCGCAAAACTGGCCGGCGGCAGCCTACGACGCGGTGGTGATGCGCGCGGTGACTGGCCACACGATCCAGGTGCAGTTCAGCGACCGTCTGGAAACCGTGCGCTATATCGGCATCAATACGCCCGAGATTCTCCAGACGATTCGTGGCCGAGAACCGGCCGCGGAGGCCGCCCGCGCCGCCAATCGCCAGCTCGTGGAGGGCCAGGCCGTGCGCCTGGTTCTCGACGTGCAACAGCGCGACCGCGACGGCCGGCTGCTGGCCTACGTCTACGTGGGGGGGCAGCTCGTGAACGCCGCGCTCGTCCGGAGCGGTTACGCCGAGGCCGCCACCTCCCCGCCGAACGTGAAGCATCACGCCGAGCTGGTCGAGCTCCAGCGACAGGCGCGGCGGGAACGAGCCGGCTTGTGGGCCGATCCCGAGGCCGGTCGAGCGTATCGGCCTCGCCTCTCGGGAGTGATTGGCGTGAAGAACGTGCAGGTATTTCTGCACGCCGATGATCCGGGTTGGAGGCAGCGACCGCCGGAGGATCTCAGGTACTTCGAGACCGCCGAGGAGGCACGTGCGGCCGGCTATACGCAGTCGATGGACTACCGCGAGCTCGCGGCGCGTGAGCGTCAAGCCCTCGCGGGTGGCCCCGAGCCCTTCATCACGTTGAGCCAGGCCGGCCTCGCTCCGATGCCGGCCCCCAAGCCCGCCGGGCGCTCCGAACGCCCGCGGCCGCAGGCCAGCGAGGCCGACGGGCCCGACCCCTCGGCCGTCGTCGACTGGCTTCTGAATCGTCCAGACAAGGCCGGCTCGGCTCCATCCGGTCACCGACGCTGACGTCCCCGACCGTCATCAGAACGCCCAGCGCTTGCGGCGCTTGTAGAACTTCACGTCCTTGAAGCTCTTGCGCCGGCCGGCCTCGCTGAGCCCCAGGTAGAACTCGCGCACGTCGTCGTTGCCGCGCAGCTTGTCGGCCGGACCGTCGAGGACGATCCGGCCGTTCTCCATGATGTAGCCGTAGTCCGCGATGCGCAGGGCGATCTGGGCGTTCTGCTCGACGAGCAGGAACGTCGTGCCCCGCTCGTCGTTGATCTTGCGAATGATGTCGAAGATCTCGCGCACGAGCAGGGGCGCCAGGCCCAGGGAGGGCTCGTCCAGCAGCAGGAGCTTGGGCCGGGCCATCAGCGCGCGGCCGATGACGAGCATCTGCTGCTCACCACCACTCAGGTAGCCGGCGAGCTGGTGGCGGCGCGCCACCAGCACCGGGAAGTAGTCATAGATGATCTTGAGATCCTGCTGGACGCCGTCGGAGTCGCGGCGGGTATAGCCGCCGATGCGCAGGTTCTCCTCGACGGTGAGCGTCTCCAGCACCTTGCGCCCTTCCATGACCTGCACGATGCCCCGGCGGCAGATGACTTCCGGGTCCTGGCCGGCGATGCCTTGTCCCATGAACTCGATGCTGCCGTCGGTCACCCGCCCGTCCTCGGTCTTGAGCAGACCGGAGATCGCCTTCAGCGTCGTCGTCTTGCCGGCGCCGTTGGCGCCGAGGAGCGCGACGATCTGCCCCTCGGTGACTTCCAGCGAGAGTCCCTTGAGGACGAGGATGACGTCGCTGTAGATGACCTGGACGTTGTTCAGCCGGAGCATCGGGTGCGTCGAGCCTACTTGCCGATCCAC
Source organism: Candidatus Methylomirabilota bacterium (assembly GCA_046725675.1). Taxonomy (GTDB): domain Bacteria; phylum Methylomirabilota; class Methylomirabilia; order Rokubacteriales; family CSP1-6; genus AR5. The sequence goes on along the minus strand of JBKOZA010000205.1, from coordinate 10,538 downwards.
TTCATGTCGCGCTCCACCGAGACCTCGCGCACGGGCACGACCTTGCCGTCCTTGATCACCACGAGGCGGGCCCGGTTGGTCGGCCGATGGTCCTCGCTGGTGTAGGTGAAGGGCGGGGTGATGCCCCAGGTGTCCCACTCCTTCAGGGTCTCGAGGGCCTTCTTCACGCTCTCCCCGGTCGGGTTCGGGCCCGCGCGCTTGATGGCCTCGGCGGCCATGAGCGTCCACAGCCAGCCGCGCATGTACGGCGAGGCGTGGGTGTCGTTGGGATGGTGCTTCGCGTGCCAATCCATGAGTGTCTTCATGCCGGGGACGTTCTCGCCCCAGTAGGCGACGTCCTGGATGCCGAACACGCCCTCGGCCGCCTCGCGGGCCAGGCCGGGCGTGCGCTCGTCGATGCCGTAGTTGTTGACCACGTACTTGGTCCGCAGGCCGAGCTTGTAGGAGTCTTTCAGCACCACCGGCACCCACTGGGTGTTGGTGTTGATGTACGCGAAGTCGGGGTCCTTGGTCTTCATGGTCAAGAGCTGCGACGTGGCGTCGGTGAGGGTGGTCGGGATGACCTCCTCGTCCACCAGGTCGACGCCGATCTCCTTGGCGTACGCGCGGCCGGCCTCGATGGGCGCCCGCCCGTAGGCGTTGTCGGCGAAGATGAAGGCCACCTTGGCCTTGCGGCTGGTGTCCTTCCAGCCCTCCTTGACCCAGTTGAGGAAGATGCGGATCTGGCTCGTGTAGTCGATGCCGCCGGGGAAGTTGTAGGGCGTCATCTTGGGATCGGTGAGGTGCCCGGAGTACGAGCCCGAGATGTACGGCACCTTGTCCTTGGTGATGAACGGGCGCAGCGCTTCGGTGTCGGGGGTACCGTAGCCGAGCACGAGGAGCACTTTGTCGTCCTCGACGAACTTCTTGTAGGCGGCGACGGCGCGCGGCGGCTGGAAGCCGTACTCCACGCTCACCAGCTCGAGCTTGCGGCCGTTGACGCCCCCTTTCTCGTTGATGTACTGCACGGCGTCGTTACGGCCCTGGGCGATGTCCTTGCCCTGATCGGAGGTGGGCCCGGTGAGGTCCACCAGGTTGCCGATCTTGATGATCTGGGCGTCGGCGGGGAGGGCGCCGAGGCCCAGCGTGAGCAGGCCGAGCACGACGGACAGCGCGAGCGGGCGTGGAAACCGCCTCATGATGGCCTCCTTCGTCTGCGTTCGACGGTGCACCTCGTTACCACGAGCCCCTAGTAGGCGTACGGCCACAGCTTCCAGTAACTCCGGAACCGCAGCCAGATGCGCACCAGGCCCTGGGGCTCGTACATCAGGAAGAAGATGATGGCCAGGCCGAAGACGATGTCGCGGGCGGAGGCGATCAAGCCGAAGGCGTTCGGATAGACGCCGGTCAGCGACGTGGCGCTCAGCTTGAGCACCTCGGGAAGCAGGGTCATGAACACGGCGCCGTAGATGGAGCCGAGGATGCTCCCCATGCCGCCGATGATGATCATGGCCAGGTAGTCGATGGCCACCAGCAGGCTGAAGGCATCGGGGAACACGATGCGGGAGTGCAGGGCCATGAGCCCCCCCGCCACGCCCGCGTAAAAGGAGCTGATGACGAACGCCAGCAGCTTGTAGCGATAGAGGCTGACGCCGATGACGGCGGCCGCCACGTCGCGGTCGCGCACCGCGATGAAGGCCCGGCCCACCTTGGTGCGGAACAGGTTCTTGGCGACGAACACCGCGGGGATGACGAGCGCGAAGATCAGGTAGAAGACCCGCGCGTCGGAATCGAGCGGAAGGCCGAACACGGTGGCCGGCGTCACGTTGAACCCGAGCACGCCGTTGGTCATGGATTCCCAGTGGATGATGCCGTACGTGGTGATGAAGTGCGCGGCCAGCGTTGCGATGGCGAGGTAGAGCCCCTTCAGGCGCAGCGAGGGCACGCCGAAGATGAGCCCGAACACGGAGGTCAACGTCGCGGCCAGCGGGATGGCCAGCCAGAACGGCAGCCCGGCCTTGCTCCCCAGAATGGCGGTGCCGTACGCGCCCACGGCCAGGAAGGCCGCGTGGCCGATCGAGATCTGTCCGGTGAAGCCGACCAGGATGTTGAGCCCGATGGCGCCGATGATCGCGATGCCGATCCGGTTCAGGACGTCGAGCCAGTACGTCCCCGCCACCCGCGGCACCAGGGCCAGCACCGCCAGGAGCGCCACCAGCCCCACGATGGGCAGGCGGGTGTCGAAGATCCGCTCGTCGTCGGCATAAGTCACGCGGAAGTCGCCACACCGCATCAGACGCGCTCCACGTCGACCCTCCCGAACAGGCCGTAGGGGCGGACCATGAGGATGAGCACGAGCACCACGAAGGGCGCGACCTCCTTGACCCCGCCGCCCAGGACCGGATCGAGGTAGCCGCCCGAGAGGTTCTCGAGCACGCCGATGAGGATGCCGCCCACGATCACGCCGGCCACGCTGTCGAGGCCGCCGAGGATCACGACCGGGAAGATCTTGAGGCCGTAGTCGGCGAGCGAAAAGTCCACCCCGCCCCGCACGCTGCCCAGGATGATACCGCCCAGCGCGGAGACCACCGTGGCGATGCACCACGAGAGCGCGAAGACGCCCTTGACGCTGACCCCGAGGGACTGCGCGACCTGCTGGTTGTCCGCGGTGGCCCGCATGGCGGTGCCCACCAGGGAGAACTTGAAGAACAGCGAGAAGGCCGCGAGCAGCACGAGGACCGTGACGAAGCTCCACAGGTGAACGGGCGAGATCGGGACCGGGCCGAGGTGGAACGGCTCCGACGAGAAGAGCGCGGGGAACGGGCGGGTGTCGCTGCCCCACGTCATGTTGAGCACGCCCCGCACGACGCTGGCGAAGCCGAAGGTGACCATGATCACCGAGATGATCGGCTCGCCGATGAGCGGGCGCAGCACGCCCCGCTCGATGACGAGCCCGAGCAGGATCGCCACCACCAGGGTGAGCGGGAGGCCCACCAGGACGGGCAGCTTCATGTTCAGGATGGTGGCCCACGCCACGTAGGCGCCGAACAGCACCAGCTCGCCGGGCCCGAAGTTGACCACGGTCGAGGCCTTGTAGATCAGGACGAAGCCGAGCGCCATCAGGGAGTAGACCGCCCCCACGGCGACGCCGGTGATGACCAGCTGCAGCAGGAACACGAGCTGCGCGTTCATCGCACTTCCGCCGCGGCCGGCGCCCGGCGCGTGTAGAGGCCGTCGATCAGGTCGCGGTATTTCCGGAGAATGGTCGACCGCCGGACCTTGTTGGTCCGCGTCAGCTCGTCGTCGTCGGGGTCCAGCTCCTTGTCGAACAGCGCGAAGGCGTGGATGCGGGCTGCCGGCGGCAGGTCCTCGTTCACCCGGGCGACCTCCCGCTCGATGAGCGCGAAGACCTCCGCCTTGCCGGAGAGGTCCTTGAAGGTCGTGAAGGGCACTCGCCGGGCCTCGGCCCAGCTGCCGACCGTGCCCATGTCGATCTCGATGAGCGCGACCACGGCCGGTCGATCCTCGCCCACCGCCACCGCCTCGCGCACGTACGGGCTGAACTTCAGCTTGTTCTCGATGAGGGCGGGGGAAAATCGGGAGCCGTCGGCCAGGCGGAGGACGTCCGTGAGGCGGTCGATCACCACCAGGTGGCCGTCCTCCCCCATCTGCCCGGCGTCGCCCGTGTGCAGCCAGCCGTCGTCGAGCGCGCGGGCGGTCGCCTCGGGGTTCTTGAAGTAGCCCAGGAAGACGCTGGGGCTCGAGACCAGGATCTCACCGGCGTCGGAGATCCGGATCCGGGTGCCCGGGGTCGGCTTGCCGACCGTCTCCGGCTTCACGTCGTCGTCCGGATGGAGCACGCAGATGCCGCCGCATTCGGTCTGCCCGTACACCTGCTTGAGGTTGAGGCCGATGGCGCGGAAGAAGCGGAACAGTTCCGGCCCCAGGGCGGCGCCGCCCGTGTAGGCGTAGCGCACCTGGGCCAGCCCCAGGCGATCGAGGAGCGCACGGAACGTCAGCAGACGCGCCAGCCCCGCGAGCAGGCGCAGGCCGGGGCCGACAGGCTGGCCGCGCAGCCGCCGGGCCACGACCCGCATGCCGATGTCCAAGGTCACCGCCGCCGCCGCGCGCTTGAGGCGGCCGGCGTCGCCGATCTTCACCTGGTACTCCGAGCACATCGTCTCCCAGAAGCGCGGCGGGGCGATCATGACGTGCGGGCCGATCTCCCGGAGGTCCTCGCGCACCGTGGCCGGCGCCTCCGGGAAGTTCACGGTGGCGCCCGCGTGCAGCGCGATGGCGACGCTCAGCAGCTGCTCGCCGACCCAGGAGAACGGCAGGAACGAGACGACGTCGTCGGTGTCGAGCACGCGATCGACCTCGGTCACCCCGGCCGCCATGGCCAGCAGGTTGCGATGGCTGATCATCGCCGCCTTGGGCGTCCCCGTGGTCCCGGAGGTGTAGGCGAGCAGGGCGACGTCGTCCGGTGTGCCGCCCGCGAGCAAGGTGTCGTAGCGGGCGGCATCGCGGGTGTCCGCGGCCTGGCCAAGCCGCTCCACCTCCTCGAGGCTGAGCAGGAGCGGCTCGCGGTAGTCTTCCAGGCCGCGCGTGTCGTCGACGACGATCCGCTGCAGGCGCGGCAGCTGAGCCCGCACGCCGAGGACCTTGTCGGCCTGCTCCTGGTCCTCGACCATCACGATCCGCGCCTCGCTGTGCTCGACGACGTAGCGCAGCTGCTCGGGTGAGCTGTCGACGAACACGCCGACCGGGGTCGCGCCGAGCGACTGGGCGCCCAGCTCCGTGTAGAGCCAGGCCGGCCGGTTGCCGCAGACGATCGCCAGCGTGTCGCCCCGCCGCAGACCGAGCTCCTCGAGCCCGAGGCAGACCCGGCGGACGTGCGCCGCGTAGTCCTGCCAGGTCACCTCTTGCCAGACCCCGTACTCCTTCTCGCGCAGGGCGACCTTGCCGCGGCCGTGGCGGCGGGCGTGGGCGGCGAGCATCTGCGGGAGGGTCACGCCACCTCCACGTCGTCGCCGAGGTAGGCCTTGATGACGTTGGCGTCCCGCTGGATCTCGGCGGGGGCGCCCTCGGCGATCTTCTTGCCGAAATCCAGCACGGCCACCCGGTCCGAGATGTCCATGACCACGCCCATGTCGTGCTCGATCATCACCACGGTCAGCCGCTTGGTCCGGGCGACGTGGAGGATGAAGCGCACCATGTCCTCGGTCTCGGAGGTGTTCATGCCGGCGGTGGGCTCGTCGAGCAGGAGCAGCCGCGGGTCGAGGGCGAGGGCCCGGGCCAGCTCCACTCGCTTCTGCAGTCCGTAGGGCAGCGTGCCCACGATCTTGTGCCGGATGTCCTGCAGCTCGAGGAGATCGATGATCTCGCGCTCCACGATGGCGCGGTGGGCGAGCTCCTCGCGCGCCGCCCGCCCGTAGTAGAGGCCGCACGACAGGACGCCCGCGCGGAGGTGGACGTGGCGGCCGATCTTGACGTTGTCGAGGACGCTCATGCCCCGGAACAGGGCGATGTTCTGGAACGTGCGCGCGATCCTGAGCTCGGCCCGCTTGTGGGAGCGCAGCGCGGTGATGTCCCGGCCGTCGAACACGATGCGCCCGCGGGTGGGCGCGTAGATGCCGCTGACGCAGTTGAAGATGCTGGTCTTGCCGGCGCCGTTGGGCCCGATGACGGCGAAGAAGTCCCCGGCGTTGACCGCGAGGCTCACCCCGCTCAGGGCGGCCACGCCGCCGAAGCTCAGATGCAGGTCTTCCAGAGCGAGAAGCGCCATCCGCTCACGAACCCCCTCGTCATTGGCACTGGAGGGATCGAACCTGCGATCAGGTGAGAGACCACCTGCCCTCTGGGTGCGGGGGAGAATGGGCCGAAACGGCCACGCCGTCAAGGGGCTTCGTGCTATAGGTAGCCAGCCTCGGACACTATTTCACGCCTCGACGCGGAGGGAGCGCGATGAGCCCGACCACGCGACGTACCATCCTCAAGGGGCTGGCCGCCGCCGGCGCGGTCACCACCGTTTCCGGGTTCCCGTTCGTCAATCGCCTGGCCCTCGGCCAGCAACCCCTCAAGCTCGGGGTCGTGGTACCGCAGACGGGGCCGATGGCGCTGGAGGCGCAGGAGATGCTCGCGGCCACCCAGATCGCGGTAGAGGACGTGAACGCCGAGGGGGGCGTGCTGGGCCGCAAGGTCGAGATGGTGGTGCGCGACTCCGAGTTCAAGCCGGAGGTGGCCAAGCGCAAGGCCACCGAGCTCGTCGAGGTCGAGAAGGCGCCGTTCCTGGTCGGCGCCATCGTCGGCTTCGAGGGCATCGCCATGGCCGAGGTGGGCTGCAAGAACGACGTGATCGTCTGCTTCTTCGGCCAGAACTTCCTGACCGTCAAGGGCAAGATGTGCAAGTACCAGTTCGGCAACAACCTGACGCCCTACCAGACGGCGGCGGCCGCCGCCCGCTTCGTCGACGCGCAGAAGCTGGGCAAGAAGTGGCACATGCTGGCCAACAACTACTCGTGGCCGCAGATGTTCGAGCGCGCCTACTCGCTGGTGGCCAAGCAGGTCGGCGCCGAGTGGACCGGCGTGACGTGGGCCCCGCTCGGCACCCGCGACTTCCTGCCGTTCCTGCCGAAAGTCGCCGCCGCCAAGGCCGACGTGGTCTTCATCACCACGTGGGCCGCCGACCAGGTCGCCTGCGCCAAGCAGGTCCAGGAGTTCGGCCTGGCCAAGCACTCCCAGGTGATCCACTCGATCACCGAGCTGACCTTCGCGGAAGCGGCCGGCAAGGGGGTCTACGAGAACTTCTACTCGGGCATGCCGTGGTACTGGCACCTCCGGGACAAGTTCCCGGCCGCCAAGAAGTACTACGACCGGCACTACGCCCTGCGCAAGCGCGCGCCCGGCGGTTACACGGCCTCGACGTACTCGACCGTCCGAGTCCTGCTCGACACGGCGCGCGAGGTTAAGTCCACCGACACCGACAAGGTCACGCGGGCCCTGGAGGGTCGGAAGTTCCAGTACCTCAAGGGGCCGGAGGAGATCCGGGCCTGCGACCACGTCAACATCCAGGACGTGTACCTGTGCCGGGGCAAGTCGGCCTCGGCCATGAAGGACGCCTGGGACTTCTTCGACATCGTGCAGGCGGTCGGCGGCGAGGTGGTCGCCGAGTCGTGCGAGGGTGAGGGCTTCGATCCGAAGAAGCCGCTGAGCCAGCAGATCTGACGCTCTTCGGCTACCCGCTCGAGATCTGGTACACGCAGCTGTTCATCGGGCTGGTGAACGGCTGCATCCTGATCCTCGTCGCGCTGGGGCTGTCGATCGTCTTCGGTCTCATGGGCATCATCAACTTCGCCCACGGGATCTTCTACATGCTCGGCGCCTACGCCGGCTGGCTGACGGTGCAGCTCACCGGCAGCTTCTGGCTGGCGCTGCTCACGGCGCCGCTGGCGGTCGGCCTGGTCGGCGTGCTGGTGGAGCGCGGCGTGCTGCGGCGCATCTACGGCACGCGCAACGCGAACTTCGCCGGCGTGCTGGTGACCTACGGGCTGGCGATCATGATCCCCGACCTCGTCCGCATGACGTTCGGCCGCCCCGGCAAGCCGTTCGCGGTGCCGGAGAGCCTGTCGGGCTCGCTGTTCCGCCTCGGCGCCCTCGACGTGCACGGCTACCGTATGTTCATCCTCCTCGTCACCGCGCTCCTGCTGCCGTCGCTGTGGCTGCTGCTGAACCGGACCAACCTGGGCCTGGTCATCCGGGCCGGCACCAGCGACAACCTCATGGTCCAGCTGCTCGGCATCGACGTGGGCCGCACGTGGACCATCACCTACGCGCTCGGCGCCGGCCTGGCAGCGCTGGGCGGCGTGATCACCGCCCCCCTGGTGGCGGTAGCGCCGGAGATGGGCGGGCTGGTGCTCATCGAGTGCTTCATCGTCATCGTCGTCGGCGGCATGGGCAGCTTCCTGGGCGCGGTGGCCGGCGGGCTGATCATCGGGGAGGCGCTGGCCCTGACCGGCATGCTGTACGACGTGCTCGCCGACGTCGTCATCTACCTGGCGATGGCCCTCGTGCTGCTGGTGCGCCCGCGCGGGCTCTTCGGCCAGGAGGGGATGTCGGAGGAGTGAAGGGCATCCTGGCGGCCGCGCTGCTGCTCGCCTCCGCGCCCCTCTACGCCGACTACACGCCGTTCTACCTCGGGCTGCTCACCGAGGTGCTCGTCTTCGGGCTGTTCGCGCTCGCCTACGACGTGCTCCTCGGCCACGCCGGCGTGCTGTCGCTGGGCCACTCGGCCTTTCTCGGCGTCGCCGCCTACACGACGGGACTCATGCTGGCGCGATTCCGGGCGCCGCTGGAGGTCAGCGTGCTGGCCGGCGCGATCGGCGGACTGCTGACGGCGCTGATCCTGGGCGTGCTGGTGCTGCGCAAGCGCGGCGTCTATCTCGCCATGCTGACGCTGGCGCTGTCGCAGGTCTTCTACTACGTCGTGCTCATGTGGACTCCGGTCACCGGCGGCACCGACGGTCTCGGCAACCTGCCCGTCCTCTACCTGAGCGAGCCGCTCGGCTGGCGGCTGTCCAAGCGGCCGGTCACCCGGTACTACGTGCTGGTCGCCGTCGTCTTCGCCGCGATCTTGACGATCCGGCACCTGCTCGACTCGCCGCTGGGACGGGCGATGCGGGCCGTCAAGGCCAACGAGACGCGGGCGGCCGCGTGCGGCTACGACACGCGCCGCGTGAAGCTGGTCGCCTTCGCGATCTCGGGCGCGTTCTCCGGCCTGGCCGGTGCGCTGCTGACGATCGTCCTGGAGTTCGTGCCGATCGAGAACATCCACTGGTCGATGTCGGGCTCGGTGCTCATCATGACGCTGTTCGGCGGCACCGGCACGCTGCTCGGCCCGTTCGTCGGCGCCGGCGTGTTCATCTGGATGCGCGACTTCCTGAGCAAGCACCTGGAGTACTGGGAGGTCTTCGTCGGCGGCGCCTTCGTGCTGATCGTGCTCTTCCTGCCCGACGGCATCGTGGGCTCGCTGCACCGGCTTCTCGGCCGGCGCCGGGCCGCGCCGGCGGCGACGCCCGACGAGGCGCTGCCGGAGCCCGTCCGCGCGCAGCCGGCGCGGGCGGGCGACGTCGAGGGGGACACGCCCCTGCTCGAAAGCCGGGGGTTGACGAAGAGCTTTGGTGGCCTGACCGCGGTGAACGGCGTGGACTTCCGGGTGCGGCGCGGCGAGCTGCGCTCGGTCATCGGTCCCAACGGGGCCGGCAAGACCACGTTCTTCAATCTTCTGACCGGCATGCTGGCGCCGTCGGCGGGGCGCATCGTCTTCAAGGGCCGGGACATCACGAACCTGCCGGCCCACGTGGTGTCGCGCCTGGGGCTGGCGCGGTCGTACCAGGTGACGAACATCTTCGGCGACCTCAGCGTGTTCGAGAACGTCCGCATCGCCGCCCAGTCGCGCGTCACCCACTATCGCTGCTGGGGCGGCGCCGACCGGCTGGTGACGGTGAACGAGCGGGCCGAGGAAATCGTGGCATTGCTCGGGCTCGCCGCCAAGCGCCAGGCCCGTGGCGCCGAGCTGTCGCACGGCGAGCAGCGCTACCTGGAGATCGGCATCGCGCTGGCGACCGATCCCGACTTCCTGCTGCTCGACGAGCCGACGGCGGGCATGAGCCCCGAGGAGACGCGGCGCACCGCCGCCTTCGTGCGCACGCTGGCCGGCCGCGTCACCATCGTCCTGGTCGAGCACGACATGGAGGTCGTCATGGGCATCTCCGATCGCATCACGGTGCTCGACTACGGCCAGGTGCTGGCCGAGGGCACGCCGGCCGAGATCCGCGACAACGCCGACGTGCGTCGCGTCTACCTGCGCGACTGATGCTCCGCGTCGACGGCGTGGACGCCTATTACGGGCTCAGCCACGTGCTGCAGAACGTCTCGCTGACCGTCCGGCCCGGCGAGGCGGTGGCGCTGCTCGGCCGCAACGGGGCGGGGAAGACGACGACCCTGAAGACGATCATGGCCGTCGTGCGCGCGCGGCGGGGGCGTATCACCTGGAACGGCGAGGACATCACCGGGCTGTCGCCCCACCGGATCGTCCAGCTGGGGATCGGGTACGTGCCCGAGGAGCGGCGTATCTTCCCCAACCTCACCGTCCACGAGAACCTCAAGATGGCTCGCCTGGCCGTCGACGGCGGCCGCCGCCTGGACGACTACCTGGCGCGCGTCTTCGCGCTATTTCCGCCGCTCGAGCAGCGGCTGTCGAGCAAGGGCCGCACCCTCAGCGGCGGCGAGCAGCAGATGCTGACGATGGCGCGCAGCCTGGGCACCGAGCCCAGGCTGCTGCTCGTCGACGAGCCGACCGAGGGACTCATGCCGGCCTTCGTGGAGACGATCGAGCGCACGATCGGCGAGATCCAGCGCCAGGGCCTGGCCGTGCTCCTCGTCGAGCAGAACACGCGACTGGCCCTGGAGAGCACGTCGCGCGTGTACGTCATCGAGAAGGGCGCGATCAGGCACGAGGGGCCCTCGAGCGACCTGCGGAACGACGCGACGCTGCGGTTGCG